>NZ_JADQBF010000053.1 GCF_016278775.1 Demequina sp.
AGCACCAGCAACTGCGCCATGATGTCGTCGGCCGACGTGTCGTCGATCTGGACGCCGAGGAACACGATGCGGTCTTCGAACAGTTTGGAGTACGGGTCGCGCACCTTGGTGCCGTACGACGTGCGCTCTTCGAACTGCGGCAGGATGTAGCGCGCGCCTGGCGCCTCTGGCGCCCGGCCACCGTTCCCGTGGTCGTTCATGCGGTTGAAGTTGCCTGCGGTCCGTGCGGCGGCCTGAAGGGCCCTGTAGTCGTCGCTCACGCCTTGCCTCCCTGGGACTTGTCGCCAGCCTCGGATGCGCTCTTGATGACCTTGTCGACAAAGCCGTACTCGAGTGCCTCAGGCGCGGTGAACCAGCGATCGTGGTCGGCGTCCTTGGTGATCTGCTCGATCGTCTTGCCCGTCTGCTCGGCAGTGAGCTCCGCCAACAACTTCTTCATGTGCATGATCAATTCCGCGTTGATGCGGACGTCGGTGGCCGTGCCATAGATGCCGCCAGATGGCTGGTGCATCATGACGCGGGCATGTGGCGTCGCGAAGCGCTTGCCGGGGGCCCCAGAAGCGAGCAGGAACTGCCCCATCGACGCTGCCATGCCAATCGCCACTGTGGCGACATCGGGCTTGATGTACTGCATCGTGTCGTAAATCGCCATGCCTGCGGTGATCGAGCCGCCAGGGCTGTTGATGTACAGGTAGATGTCCTTGTCAGGGTCTTCTGCGGCGAGCAGCATCAACTGCGCGCAGATGGCGTTCGAGTTGTCGTCGCGGACCTCGTCGCCCAGCCAGATGATGCGCTCGCGCAGCAGCCGGTTGAAGATCGAGTCGTTCAGGCCCATACCGCTGACGTCGGCTCGCGCGGTGGTCTCATTCACGTGGTGCCTCCTTGTGGACATGACCTCGACAGTAACGTGGCGAGGCGCAGGCGCCATGCCGTTTCGCCCCCGTTTTCGCTAACGGGTGAACGGTGCCCCGCGTAGGTTCGTTGAGAGCAAAATGGCACCCCCTGCAGTGGTCGCGCGACGTTACTTGGCTTGCGCCTCTGCTGCGGCTTCCGCGTCTTCCGTGGCCTCAGCCTCTGGGGCGACCTCGTCCTCAAGGCCACCGATGATGGCCTTCAGGTCGACGGGGTTGCCGTTGGTGTCCTGAACCGTGGCACGACGCAGCGCGTACGCGGTCGCCTTGGAGCGGGCAACGTCGGCGACGATCGCGGGGATTTGGCCCGACTGCTGCACCTGCTGGATGAAGGTTCCTGGGTCGGTGCCGTACTGACGAGAGGCGTTGACCAAGTAGTCGACGAGTTCGTTCTCTTGGACGTCGATCTCGAGGTCCTCTGCCAACTTGTCGAGAAGCATCTGGGTGCGCAGGGCCTCCTTGGCGCGCTCCGTCACCTCGGCACGGTGCTCCTCGTCCTCGAGGCGGTCCTCGTTCTCCAGGTGGCTGTGCACCTCTGCCTCGATGATCTTGCTGGGCAGGTCGAACGTGCCCGCCTTCTCGGTGAGCACCTGGAGCAACTTCTCACGCGCCTCCATGGCCTGATTGTTGGTCTTGATGCGCGCGGCCTGTTCGCTCAGGTCAGCCTTCAACTCTTCGACGGTGTCGAACTCTGAGGCGAGCTGCGCAAAGTCGTCGTTCGCTTCTGGCAGTTCGCGAGTCTTCACGGCGGTGACGGTGACCGCGATGCTCGCGGGCTCGCCCGCGAAGTCACCGGCGGCCAACGGGCCCTCGAACGTGGCGGACTCGCCTGCCGACAGCCCGGTCACCGCGTCGTCGAGGCCCTCGATCATGGTGCCTGTTCCCACCTGGTATGACGTTCCCTGGACTGCATCCACCGCCTCGCCGTTGATCTCGGCGTTCAGGTCGAGCGTCACGAAGTCACCAGCAGCGGCGGCGCGGTCGACGGCAATCAGCGTGCCAAAGCGCTCCTGGAGCGCGGTCATGCGCTCCTGGATGTCCTCTTCGCTGACCTCGATGGGCGCCACCTCGATCACCAAGTCGGCGGGCGTCGGCAGCGTGATCTCTGGACGGACCTCGACCGTCGCGGTGAACTCGAGACCCTCGTCACCCTCGACGATGCCGGGAAGCTTGGTGACTTCGATCTCCGGCTGGCCGTACGGGCGCACGGCCTGCTCCTCGATCGCTGCCGCGTACCAACCAGGCACGCCGTCGTTCACCGCGTGCTCGATGACGGCACCCTTGCCGACGCGCTGCTCCAGAATCTTGGCGGGCACCTTGCCCTTACGGAAGCCGGGGATCGTCACCTCGCGGCCGATGTGCTCGTACGCGTGCTCCATCGCTGGAGCGACTTCCTCCTCCGACAGAGTGACCGTGATCTTCACGGTGGTGGAGTCGATCTTCTCAAGGGCGCTGGTCACAGACTTCTCCTGATGTGTGGATGAGGGCCCGGGCGTGTGCGGATAGATCGTGCTTCCGGGCAACCCAACAATCGTACTGTCTGAGGCGCGTCGACCCCAATCGAGGGGACTTAGCCGCCGTCCAGTCGTTCCTCAGTCTTCGTCTGGAATGCCAATCGGCACGTCGCCTACGCGGTCAGCGCGCAAGAGCGGCAGCGTCGGGTTGGCGCCCGCCGCGGCAATGAGTTCCGTCTGAGCCTCGTCGTGGTCGGCCTCGTCGCCCGCCTGCAAGTGCAGCACCGTGGCGATCGGCTCTGATGCGATCTCCTCGTCGGTGTCGCCCAGCAGATCCGGATGCGCGTGCAACACCGCGAGGATCATGCCGCCCACGCGGGGCATGCCTTCGCCGACGCCTGGGGTGAAGTACGGCAGCGGTAGCAGCCTGGCGCCCTCGCGGGCATAGAAACGCAACCGTGCCTCTGGGTCACCGTGCTCTGGGTGAGCTTCGTGGTGACCGGGGTGCTCCACCTCTGCTAGCACGATGCACGGGTCGTACTCCTCAGACCAGGCCGCCACGCTCGCGTTGAGGAGCGTGCCACCAAGTCCTCCGCCGCGGGCGCCAGGCCGCAGCGCCAGGTAGTCGAGCAGCAGCACCCGCGCCTCTTCGTACCACGTGCCGATGGCGCAACCGGCGAGCTCGCCTTCGTCGTCGCGGATGACGCGTACCGACGTGTGCCCGTGCTCCACCTCGGAGGTAAGCCGTTCAAGGCTCATCAGTTCGTAGGCGGGAAACGAGGGTTCCAAGATCTCAGAGTGGACGGCGGAAAGCTCTGCCTGGGTAGCGGGTTCGACCACGGGCACAGGTGCTGATATCGAGGAGGTCATGCCTCCAGGATACGTGGTCGCCCTTTCGGCACTCCTGGCCGCCGCCAGGTCAAGGCTGCGCTGAGCGTGCTTCGAGGCGTTCCTTGGACGCCGCGCGCCACACCTTCACCCCCGCGTCGGCGTTGACAGCGCCGATGCCGAGGCCGACGACGATGTCCGGCCAGCCGGAGGACCATTGAAGAGTCACTGCGGCCACCGCCAGGATGGCGACATTCGCGAGCGCGTCGTTCCTGGCCGACAGCCATGCCGCCTTGGCGAGCGACCCCCCGACGTGGCGATGACGCACCAAGATGGCGGCGCACCACAGGTTCACCAGCAACGCGCCGAAAGCCGTCACTGACAGCGCCACCACATCGGGCGTCGACGGGTTGGCGATCTTGGCGATCGCGATCCACACGGTGGCGAGTGCTGGAACCAGGATGATCACGGCAAGCACGTGCCCCACGCGCGCGCGGCGCCGCACCGACCACACCGCGGCAAAGAAGATCAGCAGGTTGAGGGCGCCGTCTTCAAGAAAGTCGACGCTGTCCGCCACGAGCGACACCGAACCGATGGCGCGGGCCACGGCGAACTCGACCACGAAGTAGGCGAGGTTGAGGGACGCGACCAGCAGGATCGCGCGGCGCCAGGGGGGAGAGGGTTGCTTGGGGTCAGCGCTGCCATCGCTTGCAGATTGATCCGGCACGGCGCTCCAGTGTGCTTGTCGGGGTGATCGCTCGGCGCCGCTTGCGCGGCGCCTCACTCAACCCCTCCTCGTTCGCTCGCGACCGAAGACGGGCCTTCGCCCGTCTTCGTCGCTCACTCTCTTCGTCGGGGTGACAGGATTTGAACCTGCGA
>NZ_JADQBF010000104.1 GCF_016278775.1 Demequina sp.
GGTGTCGAGGCGTCTCGGTGGCAACGGTGCGACCGCCCTCGACGGGTGTCCCCGTCCAGGCGTCGCGCCACTTGCCGCGCGGCAGATAGACGTCCCAATGAGTGCCGGGCGCGAGTACAGGCGCGACCAGCAGGTCGTCGCCGAGCGTCCACTCCGGCGGAGCCGTCCACACCGCCTCGTCGTCGGCGTGGTCGAAGAACAGTGGCCGCATGAGCGGGCGTGAAGTCTCGACCGCGGCGCGCGCCTGCTCGGCGAGGTACGGCAGCAGCCTTTCGCGTAGCGCCACAATCTCGCGCACCTCGTCGATCACGGCGGCGTCGCCCGACAGCTCTGCGATGTTCCACGGCGTGCGATCCCGCGACGGGGTGCGGTGGTGGTTGAACTCGGAGTGGTACTGCATGATGGGCACGAACGCGCTTGCCGCAAACGCTCTGACGTACAGCTCGGCGTCAGGCACTGGCCCGGAGAATCCCGCGATGTCCCAACCCCAATAGACGAGGCCGGATGCGGCGGCGTTGAGACCAGCCCACATGGACCACCTGAACGCGTCCCACGTGGAGTTCTCGTCCCCTGCCCAGAACGCGCCGTGCGCTTGTGAGCCGGTGAATCCCGCGCGCGAGAACGTGACCGGAGCCTTACCGCATCGTCGCATCAGATCGCCGTAAGCCTTGGCGTAGGCGACGGGGTTGAGGTTGTTCGCCTCGTCCCCCGACCGGCCGTCGATGTACACGAGGTCCGCGCCCCACGCGTGCTCGGAGCCGTCGGTCTTGAAGCCGTCGACGCCCATCTGCTCCACCAGGTAGCGGCGCTTCTCGGTCCACCAGCGCGCCGCCTCGTCGTCGGACAGGTCCGGCATGAGGCTGAGGGGAAACCACCACCCGCGGTTGCGATAGGGCCGCAACGAGCCGTCTGCGTGGCGCGCCCTGATGAGGTGGCCCTCTCGTATCGCCGCGTCGGCGTCGTGCCGTGTCTGGCCTTGCGGGTGCGGCCTCATCTTGATGAGCGGAATCTGCCACAGCAGCAGGCGGGTGTCTTGCGCGTGCAGCGCGTCCACCATGGCCTTGGGGTCTGGCCACGCGCCGTCGGCTGGAAAACTGAAGTCCTCGAGGCGCAAGGGGCCGCCGTCCTCGCGCGGCTCGTACTGGGCGTCGCGCCACACCGTGAAGGTGCTCTCGTCGCTCCATGCCTCGATCACGATGGAACCCACCGGTATCCCGTGCGTGGCGTGCAGGGCGGCTTGGCGCTCGACTTCTGCCTGGGTGTTCCACTCGTTGCCGCTCGCCCACAGGCGCAGCACCCACTCGGGGAGCTCCTCAGGGCGGCCGGCGCACTCGAGGAAGGCGTCGAGAACCTCGGTGGGTGAGCCGACGAAGGTGCGCACCGACAGTGCCGCAGTCGCATCGGACGGCGCGGCCGTCTCGGCCTCGATCGTGAGCAGTCCTGCGTCGGCCTCGCCCACGTCGAACCATACCCGCCGGGCAGTGTCGACGTGGAAGCCCCAACCGGAGCCGCCCACCACGTGAGCGAAGGGCATCGGCATATAGGTGCGTCGCATCGCGCCTTGAGACTTGTACTGCTCGAACACGACGGAGTCGAGGCTGGTGCCGCGGTGATCGAGGCGGTCGAAGCGCTCGCCAAAGCCCGCCACGTGCTCGCCTGGGGCGAGGGGGAGCGAGAGGCGCACCTTGGCGACGTGGGTGGCGGTGCGTAGCGCGCGCACCGATCCGGGGACGACGCCGATGGCACCGGGGGTCGCGACAAGGCCGTCTGGAGCGTCGTCCCACTGTGCCACCTCTGCGTGAGAGATGCCGGTGCGTCGCGTGGTCTTGCCGTCTGAAGCGCTGAGCCTGTACGTCAGCGAGACCGCATCGGCCGCGACGTCAACGGTGGCCTCCCAACCGCCGGACTTTCGCGCCAGCTTGGCCTGTGCCGACGCGAGGTGGCCGCCATCGACCTGCTGGCCGCGCGAAGACCGGACAACCGGCGCGCACGGGATGTCCCGCGTGGAACGGGAACCGTCCGCGAGGGTCTCGGTGAGGTGGAGCGTGACGGCCTGGACATCTGCTGACGTCCGCGAGCCGATGCGCAGGCCCTCGCCCGCCACGGGCAGCACTGGCCAGCGCTGGTCGGTGTCGGGGGAGTACGGGTGCCCTGAGCCCAGGGGGGTGTGTCGGATCATCATCGCTCGAGCTCCTTTGCGAGGCGAAGCACCATGGCGTGCGACCACAGCAGGGGTGTGGCGACCTCTCCCCATTTGTCAATCCACTCTTGACGCCGTTCTGGCGCCAGGAGGTGGCGATCGACTTGCTCTGGAAGGTCGAGGGACTCGGTTGCGGTCGCCATGGCCCACGCGAGGTAGGCGGCAGCGCCTTCATTGTCGCCGAGGGCCGCGCGCGCCAGGCCAGCGAAGCAACTGAGCAACGGCCACTGACCGCCTCCGTAGAACGTGTCGGCCGCGAAGCGATGCACGCCGCCATCCACGGCCAGTTCGGCCTCGACGGCCTCGACGGTGGTCCGTGCGACGGGGTGGTCGGCAGGGATGAAGCCGAGCGGCGCGATCAGCGCGGTGAGCGAGGCATCCACCGCGGTGGACCCCACCCACTTGACGAGGTGGCCGTCAATTGCGCCATGGGTGAGGACGTAGTCGCGAATCGTGGCCGCGGTGGTGGCGGCAAGGGCGGCGCGGCCCTCATCGAGCACGCCCATGCGCGAGGCGGCCTCAAGCCCCGCGCCCACGCAACCGAGCGTCGAGACGTGGATCTGTTCGTCGTGTTCTTCCCACCAGTCGAAGCAGGGGCGCTTCCATGACGAGACCAGATAGTCCACCGTGAGCGCGACGGCGTCAGCGTACGGGGACAGGTCGGCGCCGTGCCGTGCGCCGTGCGCGTCGAGGGCCCACAACCAGGTGCCGAAGCCGTCAAGTTGGAAGTCCCACCACTCGTCGCCGCCATCGCGGCCGCCGTCAAAGGTGAAGCGGGCGGGCAACATGCGGGCGTCGGGAAGTGGCGTGCCAGCGGCCGCTCCATCCACTGCCGAGACGATGTCATCGCGGTACTGGCGCACGACGCGCGCGCACCAGGAGAAGAAAGCGTCGACAGAGGCAACGTCGCCAGCTGCGGACATGCCGTCGGCGATGAACGCGCCGTCGCGGAACCAGCAGAAGCCCTTGTACGCGGAGAAAGTCGGGCTTGCGGGGTACGCGCCTTCCGCGGTCTGAAGCGAGCGGATGAGGGAGCGGGAGTTCTCGAGAAGGGCGCGAGCGGACGAGGGTTCGGCCGGGGTCATGAGGGCACTCGATTCTTAAGCGTCGTGCTGATGCGTCAGGGTAGGCTCGCAGGGCCTGGTGGCGGCGAATTCTGGGCGCCGCCACCAGGCCCTCATGTGCGTTAGCCGATGAGGTCGTTGACCTGTGATGCGGCGGACGCGATGGCGTCCTCCACCGACTTACGACCTGCTGCGGCCTCCGTCAACTCTGCACCGATGATGTCCTGCATCTCGGCCTGGTTGTCGCCGATGACAGGCGGCAGTGCGATTCCGTCGAGCGAGTCGAACACTGCCTGACGGTTCTCTGGAGCGCCCTGTTCGAGATACGTGGCGAGCAGTGCCTCGTCCGAGATGGCCGGGAGTTCCCACCCGGCGCTCAGCCGCGTGTCCACCATCACCTGAGAAGCGGTGAGGAACTCGGCGAACTTCTGCGCCGCGTCCTGGTTCGACGAGTTCGCAGAGACGGCCACCGCGTTGGAGAACACGGCCGACGCGTTCTGGGCGTCTCCCGGCTCCACGGCGATGTCCCACGCGAAGTCGCTGTCGGCTGCGGCGCCGAACATCCAGATCCCTGAGTGCCACATGGCGAGCTTTCCACCGGCCCACAAGGAGGTGTCGAAGTCAGGAGTGCCTGCACCCTGCTCGGCGGTCGGCATGGTCGTGCCCGACTTGCCCACGAGCCACTCAGCGGCGGCGATGCCCTCTGGCGAGTCGAAGGCGACGGAGGTGCCGTCGTCACTCAGAAACTGGCCACCTGCCTGCACGAGCGCCTTGTAGAACTCGTAGTAGGAGATCGGCTGGTAG
>NZ_JADQBF010000051.1 GCF_016278775.1 Demequina sp.
AACACCCCTTTAAGAGCCGTCCTGTGAGGCGGAGAAGGAGGTCCCAGGTGACTGGCACCATTCTTGGCGCGCCCGACATTGACCGGGCGCTCACCCGCATTGCTCACGAGATCCTTGAGCGCAATGGCGGGGCCGCAAACATCGTCCTCCTGGGGATCCCGACGCGTGGGCTTCCACTGGCTGAACGTCTGGCGTCAAAGATCGCCACTGTCGAGCAGGGCTTCGATGCCAGGCAGCGTTGTGGCGCCCTCGACATCACGATGTATCGCGACGATCTCCACAGGCAGCCCACCCGCTCGATCGGTCCCACGACGCTCCCGCCAGAAGGAATCGACGACGCCGTGGTGGTCTTGGTCGACGACGTCTTCCACACGGGGCGCACCATTCGTGCGGCACTCGATGCGATCAAGGACCTCGGCAGACCGCAGTCGGTGCAACTCGCCGTGCTGGTGGACCGCGGTCACCGCGAGGTTCCCATTCGCGCAGACTTTGTCGGCAAGAACATCCCCACGGCACGCTCCGAACGCGTGGGCGTCCACCTCACGGAGATCGACGGGGAGGATGCCGTGATTCTGACGGGGGGCGAGCGATGAAGCACCTGCTCGGCACCCAAGACCTCAGCCGCGAAGAGGCGGTGCTCATCCTCGACACCGCGGCGCAAATGGCCGCGACTCAGGAGCGGGAGATCCGCAAGCTGCCCACGCTGCGCGGCAAGACGGTGGTCAACCTCTTCTTCGAGGACTCGACGCGTACACGCATCAGTTTTGAGGCTGCAGCGAAGCGTCTCAGCGCCGACGTCATCAACTTCTCCGCCAAGGGTTCCAGCGTGTCAAAGGGCGAGAGCCTCAAGGACACTGCGCTGACGTTGCAGGCCATGGGGGCGGACGCCGTCGTCATCCGTCACTGGGCGTCTGGGGCCGCAAACCAACTCGCCCACGGTGGGTGGCTTCACGGCAGCGTACTCAATGCAGGCGACGGGACGCACCAGCACCCCACCCAGGCGCTCTTGGACGCGTACACGATGCGTCGCCATTTGGTCGACGGGCCGGACGGCAAGGGGCTCGACGGCCTCCACGTGGCGATTGTGGGCGACATCCTGCACTCGCGGGTCGCCCGCTCCAACGTGCATCTGCTGACGACGCTTGGCGCCAAGGTCACGCTCGTGGCGCCGCCCACGCTGCTCCCGGTGGGCATCGGACCGTGGCCGGTCACAGTGGTGCATGGGCTGGACGCGGCACTCGACGGGCCGCCCATCGATGCCGTGATGATGCTGCGCGTTCAGCGCGAGCGCATGACGGGCGGAGGTGCGGCATTCTTTCCCAGCCCCCAGGAGTACACGCGGCTGTTCGGCCTCGATGGGCAGCGCCTCGCGCGCCTGCCGGAGCACGCGATCGTGATGCACCCCGGCCCCATGAACAGAGGTCTCGAGATTTCGGCGGAGGCGGCCGACAGCCCCCGTTCAGTGATTGTGGAACAGGTGGCCAACGGCGTGGCGGTGCGCATGGCGGCGCTCTACCTGCTCTTGGCAGGAGAGGAGCAGGTGTGAACAGCGCGTTCGTGATTGCAGGAGCCAGCATCTATGGAGAGAAGGTGGCGGACGTCGCCGTCGTCGACGGGGTCGTTGTGCCAACGGACGACGCTCCGGCCAGCGCGATCCGCGTCGACGCTGAGGGACTGGTCTTGCTACCAGGGCTCGTCGATCTGCACACGCACTTGCGTGAGCCGGGCCGCGAGGACGCGGAGACGATCGAGACGGGCTCTCGCGCGGCCGCAAAGGGTGGCTGGACTGCCATTCACGCGATGGCGAACACCACTCCCGTGGCC
Source organism: Demequina sp. (assembly GCF_016278775.1). Classification (GTDB taxonomy): domain Bacteria; phylum Actinomycetota; class Actinomycetes; order Actinomycetales; family Demequinaceae; genus Demequina. Next base: position 1,825 of record NZ_JADQBF010000051.1, read on the forward strand.
GATACGGCAGGCGTGGTCGAGCAGGTGTGGTCCCGTGGCCGCGAGATCGGCCTGGTGGACGTGTACCCCGTAGGTGCAGTGACGGTCGGCCTCAAGGGCGAGCACCTGTCGGAGATGGGCGCCATGGCTCACTCGCGCGCCAGGGTGCGGTTGTTCAGCGATGACGGCATCTGCGTCAACGACCCCGTCATCATGCGCCGCGCCCTCGAGTACGTGAAGTCATTCGATGGCGCCGTGGTGCAACACGCTCAAGACCTGCGCCTCACAGAGGGCTCACAGATGCACGAGGGAGAGGTCTCTGCGGAACTTGGCCTCACAGGATGGCCGGCCGTCGCGGAAGAGTCGATCGTGGCGCGCGACGTGCTGCTTGCCGGCCACGTGGGTTCCAGGGTCCACATTCAGCATCTCTCCACAGCTGGCTCCGTCGACATCGTGCGATGGGCCAAATCCCGCGGCATCCAGGTCACCGCGGAAGCGACGCCTCACCACCTGTTCCTCACGCATGAGGAGGCCCGCAGCTACAACCCCCTGTTCAAGGTCAACCCGCCGCTGCGCACTGCAGAGGACGTCGACGCTGTGCGCGAGGGGCTTGCCGACGGCACCATCGACATCGTCGCCACGGACCACGCACCGCACCCGAGTGAGGACAAGGATTGCGAATGGGCAGCGGCCGCGTTTGGTATGACGGGGCTCGAGACGGCGCTCGGCATCGTCCAGTCGGTCATGGTCGACTCGGGCCTCATCACCTGGCGGGACGTGGCGCGAGTCATGTCGTCCACGCCTGCCGCCATCGGCCGTGTGCATGAATGGCACGGACGCCCGATCGCTGCCGGCGAGCCTGCACACCTCACGCTGGTAGACCCCCGGGCGGAGTACACCGTAGACCCCGCGTCGCACGCGAGCAGATCTCGCAACACACCGTACGCTGGCAGGGTCCTCCCGGGGCGCGCAGTCGCGACGTTCTTGCGCGGCAAGCCCACCTACCTTGATGCCCGTTTCGAAGGAGTGTTCGCGTGAGCAACGACCCCGCCGTGCTCGTGCTCGAGAACGGCGATGTGTATCGAGGCGAGGCGTATGGCGCGCGCGGCCAGACGCTCGGTGAGATCGTGTTCAACACCGGCATGACGGGGTACCAAGAGACCCTCACCGATCCGTCGTACTACCAGCAGATCGTGGTCATGACGGCGCCCCACATCGGTAACACAGGGATGAACGATGAGGACGCCGAGTCGCGCCGAATCTGGGTGGCAGGATACGTGATGCGGGACCCGGCGCGACGGCCAAGCAACTGGCGATCCCAGCGGCCGTTGGGGGATGACCTCACCGAGCAGGGCATCGTCTCCATGTCGGGGATCGACACCCGGAAACTCACTCGCACGCTTCGCACGTCGGGTTCGATGCGTGGGGGCATCTTCTCTGGCGAGGCGCTCGCCGATGACCCCACCTTGCTGGCGCGCGTGCGTGAAGCGGCGCCCATGGCGGGCGCGCACCTCGCCGACGCGGTGTCGATCGACGGCGACTACGTCATCGAGCCGCCAGACGGCGTTGAGCAGATCGCGCACGTAGTGGCCGTCGACCTCGGCATTAAGGCGATGACTCCCGAGTTGATGGCGCTACGCGGCATCAAAGTGACGGTGGTGCCTTCGTCGTGGACCGCCGAGCAGATTCTTGCGCGGGAGCCAAATGGAGTGTTCTTCTCCAACGGTCCGGGCGACCCGGCCGTGGCGGACAGGTCGGTGGGTGTGGTGCGCGGCATTCTCGATGCACGCGTGCCGCTCTTCGGCATCTGCTTTGGAAATCAGCTGCTAGGCAGGGCGCTGGGCTACGGCACATACAAGCTGCGCTTCGGTCACCGTGGGATCAACCAGCCCGTCATGGATCGCACCACAGGGAAGGTCGAGGTGACGAGCCACAATCACGGTTTCGCCGTCGACGCCCCGCTTGATGGCGTGAGCGAGTCCCCGAACGGTTACGGCCGCGTTCGCGTCAGTCACGTGTGCCTCAACGACGACGTGGTGGAGGGTCTCGAGTGCCTCGACGCGCCAGCATTCTCCGTGCAGTACCACCCGGAGGCGGCCGCGGGCCCGCACGACGCCTCGTACCTGTTTGATCGCTTCCTCGACCTCATGCACGGTCGGCGCGCCTTTGAAGGAGCCCGCTAGTGCCGCGCC
>NZ_JADQBF010000042.1 GCF_016278775.1 Demequina sp.
GACACCGCCGCCGCGTCGATCGCCGTGGCGCTGCGAGCCCGCAAACTCATCGTCCTGACCGACGTGGAGGGCCTGTACGCGAACTGGCCGGACCGCTCGTCGCTGGTGCGCCGCATCCACGCGACAGACGTGGAGAAGCTGCTTCCCACCCTCATGTCCGGCATGGTTCCCAAGATGGAGGCGTGCCTGCGCGCCGTGCGGGGCGGCGTCAACCAGGCCCACATCATCGATGGCCGCGAGGCGCACTCGATTCTCACCGAAATCTTTACCTCCTCCGGCTCCGGCACCATGGTGCGGCCGGATGACGTGGAGCTGTGGGGATGACCGGGCCACTCGACGCGCAGGGACTCGACCGCTACCAGCGGGCGCTCATGGGCACCTTTGGGCGTCCGCAGCGCATGCTCACCAAGGGCGAAGGCTCGTACGTGTGGGACGCCGACGGCAACCGCTACCTCGACCTTCTTGGCGGCATCGCCGTCAATGCTCTGGGTCACGCCGACCCCGAATGGGTGGCCGCTGTAGCCGCTCAGGCCGGCACGCTGACGCACGTCTCGAACTTCTTCGCGACCGAGCCGCAAATCGCGCTGGCCGAGCGGCTGCTGGACATTTGCGGCGCCCCAGAAGGCTCCCGCGTGTTCCTCACCAACTCCGGCACGGAGGCGGTCGAGGCGGCGTTCAAGATGTCGCGCCGCACGGGGCGCACGCGCCTGCTCGCGCTCACCGGGTCGTTCCACGGCAGGTCGACAGGAGCGCTCGCGCTCACCTCCAAGGAGGCGTTCAGGGCGCCCTTCGCCCCCCTCGCGCCCGGCGTCGAGTTCATCGACCCCAACGACATCGGCGCGCTCGAGGCGGCCATGGGTGACGACGTCGCCGCGATCTTCATCGAACCCATCCAGGGCGAGGCGGGCGTCAAGCCGCTGACCCACGAGTACCTCGCGGCCGCGCGCCAGCTGTGCGACAAGCACGGCGCGCTGCTCATCGCCGACGAGGTCCAGACCGGCATCGGCCGCACCGGCACGTGGCTTGCCATGCAGGCTCACGGCATCATGCCGGACGTGGTCACGCTCGCGAAGGGCCTCGGCGGTGGCTTCCCCGTGGGCGCCGTCGTGGCGTACGGAGACACGGCGGCCACGCTGCTTGCCGCGGGCCAGCACGGCTCCACGTTTGGCGGGAACCCGCTGGCTTCGGCCGCGGCCCTTGCCACGATCGATGCGATCGAGTCCCGCGGACTGCTCGCCCACGTGAAGGTGATGGGGGAGTGGATCAAGGCCACGGTGGGCGCGTTGCCTGGCGTGGTCGAGGTGCGCGGAGAGGGCCTGCTGTTGGGCATCAAGCTCGAGGCAGAGATCTCCGCCGCGGTCGCGGCCGCCGCGATCCAGGACGGCTTCATCATCAATCCGCCCAGCCCAGACACGATTCGCCTGGCGCCGTCGCTGACGCTCACACAGGCAGAGGCCGAACCCTTCGTCCGCTGGCTTGCCGACTACCTGGCCGCCCACGCTGGAACGCCCAAGGAGGCGTGATGGTCCGTCACTTTCTGCGAGATGACGACCTCACGGCCGCCGAACAGCGCGAGGTCCTCGAACTTGCCCTCGCCTTTCGCAAGAACCGTTACCTGCGTCGTCCCTTTGACGGGCCCCAGGCCGTAGCCGTGCTGTTCGACAAGCCGTCTACCCGCACCAGGGTGTCGTTCGCCGCTGGCATTGCCGAGCTGGGTGGCTATCCGCTCGTGCTCGACGCGAGCTCGTCGCAGATGGGAAGGGGCGAGTCGGTTGCGGACACGGCACGCGTGCTCGGGCGCCAGGTCAGCGCGATCGTGTGGCGCACGTTCGGCCAGGATCGCGTCGAAGAAATGGCGCAACACGCGGGTGTGCCAGTGGTCAACGCGCTCACCGACGACTTTCACCCGTGCCAGATTCTCGCGGACCTTGCGGCCATCGCCGACGCCCGTGGGGGAGTCGACGCCCTGGCGGGGCTGACGCTCGCGTACGTGGGCGACGGTGCCAACAACATGGCGCACAGCTACCTGCTGGGCGGGGCGCTCGTGGGAATGCACGTACGGGTGGGCGCGCCGGAGGACTACATGCCGTCAGAGGCCGTCGTGCTGGACGCGAAGTCGCTCGCGGCGGGAAACGGCGGCTCCGTCACCGTGACGACGGACCACGATGACGCCGTGCGCGGCGCCGACATCATCGCCACCGATACCTGGATCTCGATGGGGGATGAGAACGAGTTCGGTGTGCGAGCCGGCCAGTTCGAGCAGTATCAGGTCAACGCCCACAGCCTCGAGATCGCGGCGCCGGGAGCCCAGGTGTTGCACTGCCTGCCCGCCTACAGGGGCAAGGAGATCACGGCCGACGTACTTGACGGCCCGCAGAGCATCGTGTGGCTCGAGGCTGAGTACCGCCTGCACGCTCAGAAGGCGCTGCTGACGTGGTTGGCCGAGCGCGCCGGTGAGGACTCGTGATGACCTCCTCCATTCCCGCCACCAAGTCCGCTCGCCAGGCGCTCATCGCGCGTCTGATCGAGTCGGAAGAGATTCGCTCGCAGAGCGATCTCGCGATCAGGCTCGAGTCCCAGGGCATCTCCGTCACGCAAGCGACGTTGTCCCGAGACCTGCTCGACATTGGCGCACTCAAGGTGCGCGGCGCGTCCGGCCACATGGTCTACACCACGCAGTCGTCGCTCGAAGCCTCTGGCGACACGGCCGGACGGCTCAACCGACTCTGTGCCGAGCTGCTGTACTCGGCGGCCGGCTCTGGCAACATCGCCGTGCTCAGGACCCCGTCAGGCGGCGCCCAGTACTTTGCCTCCGCGATCGACGGTCATGACGACCCAGACGTGGTCGGCACCGTCGCGGGGGACGACACCCTCATTGTCATTTCCAGGGACGTCGACGGCGGCCCCCACCTTGCCCAAAAGTTCCTCGACCGCGCCTCAGGCGTGGCTCACGACTGACACCTCAGGAGAGACACACATGACCGAACGCATCGTCCTGGCCTACTCAGGCGGCCTCGACACCTCCGTAGCCATTGGCTGGATCGCCGACGCCACAGGCGCCGAGGTGGTGGCCGTCGCCGTAGACGTGGGCCAGGGAGGCGAAGACCTCGAGGTAATCCGCCAGCGCGCGCTCGACTGTGGCGCCGTGGAGGCCTACGTGGCCGATGCCCGCGACGAGTTCGCGGAGGAGTACTGCATGCCGGCGCTCAAGGCCAACGCGCTGTACCACGACAAGTACCCGCTCGTCTCGGCGCTCAGCCGCCCCGTCATCGTCAAGCACATCGTGAAAGCTGCGCGCGAGTTCGGCGCGACCACCATGGCCCACGGCTGCACCGGCAAGGGAAACGATCAGGTGCGCTTCGAGGTGGGCATCGCCTCCCTCGCCCCCGACCTCAAGTGCATCGCCCCTGTGCGCGACCTCGCCCTGACGCGCGACAAGGCGATCGACTACGCGGAGCGCAACAACCTGCCCATCGCGACCACCAAGAAGAACCCCTTCTCGATCGACCAGAACGTGTGGGGCCGCGCCGTGGAGACTGGCTTCCTTGAGGACATCTGGAACGCCCCCACAAAGGACGTGTACGAGTACACGGACGACCCGGCCTTCCCGCCGGTGCCTGACGAGGTGGTCATTTCTTTCGAGCGCGGCATCCCCGTGGCCCTCGACGGACAGAAGGTCACGCCGCTGCAGGCCATCCAAGAGATGAACCGCCGCGCGGGAGCCCACGGAGTCGGACGGCTCGACATGGTCGAGGACCGCCTGGTGGGAATCAAGAGCCGCGAGGTCTACGAGGCCCCAGGCGCGATCGCGTTGATCGAGGCGCACCGCGAGCTGGAGAACGTCACGCTCGAGCGCCAGCAGGCGCGCTA
>NZ_JADQBF010000017.1:0-23646 GCF_016278775.1 Demequina sp.
GACCACGTGAGCGACCGCCCCGGCCACGACATGCGCTACGCGATCGACTCGACCAAACTGCGCGAGGAACTCGGTTGGGAGCCGGTGTACAAGGACTTCGCGGCGGGCCTTGCAGCCACGATCTCCTGGTACCGCGACAACGAGCCGTGGTGGCGCGCCAAGAAGCTTGAGACGGAAATGAAGTACCAGCGCCTGGGGCGATAGGCCGTCCTCGTCTCGATCAGCCGAATCCGCCGGGCGTGGTCGCTCCAGGAGCCAAGCACCGGCAGGACCGGCTCAAGCGAGGTCGTCGGAGCCAGCAAGGATTCCGGCAATCCCCGTTCTGAGAGGAACGTTCGCTGCCCATCCAGATGGCGTCGGCCAGTTCCCGGCATGAGTCACGAGATCATTGACAGGGGCACTTCTGTTGAACTCGACGGTCAGGCGTCCCGGCGCGAGTTCCTGAAATGTGTGCACGAGTTCCTCAGTAGTGACCGTCTCGCGGGCGCACATGGTGGTCACCCGTGGGTTCTCCGGTGTGGTCATCAGCTGTGCCAACCCAGCAGCAACGTCGAAGGCATGAGTGAGGTTGAGGGGCTGATCGGGATTCCCTAGCCGGACGGTCTCCCCGCTCCGTACAGCGCTGGTGAGTAGGGGCACGAGCTTGCCTCGAGTATCGCCGGGGCCATACGTGTCATACATGACGACCTCGTTCAATCGGAGTCCACGAGCGTCGGCGTAGTACTCGGCAATTGTGCTCCACGCCTGTTTGGTGGCCGCGTAGAGAGACGAGGGATGGGGGGCTCCTCCGCGGAACTGAAAGTAGCTAGAGGTGGAGACCACAGGCGTACCGCTTGCGGCTGCGGCGTCGAGCACGGCAATGCCGAACTCGAGGTTGGCTCGACTCAGAGGCTCGAGGTCCTGAGCCGTGTGGGTCTTGAGGTAGTGGGTGGCCAGGTGGAAGATGCCGTCAGCTTGACTTTCGAGAACCTGATCACTCGTGGAGGTCGTGCTGTCTGCAATCCGCAGACGCGCGCCCATCCGCTCGACCTCTCTCGCGCGAGGCGCCTGCGGATCCCGCACGATGGCGTCAACGCTCCAACCCGTGTTCACAAGGTGATGCACGAGGTGGCCGCCCAGGAATCCCGTCGCCCCGGTCACCAGAGCCTTCATCGGGTTCCACTCACCCATGGGGAGTCGAATGCGTCCAGTGCAGGGAGTGACTCGTCGCGCGGCGAGGTCTCGGACACCTCGAGTGGCCACGTGTAGTCGATTGTTCGCCAGTTGATTCCGGTGTCGGTCGCGGGGGCGTACTCGTGTTCCTGAGCGTAGTTGACGATGGCACCTTCGGAGAGGGCCTGGAACCCGTGCGCGAATCCGACCGGTATGAGCACCGCACTGCCTTCTTCGGCGGAAAGGATGAACTCGTGGACCGCGCCATACGTCGTGCCGCGGCGCAGGTCAACCGCGACATCGGCGATGGTGCCGTGCGAGACCCAGATCAGCTTGGCCGCTTGTGCAGGAGGAAGTTGGCAATGCATGCCGCGGACTACCCCTTTGGCGGACGAACTCCAGAAGAGCTCGCGGATCGCGAACGGGGCGTTGTCCTTGTCGTAGCTATAAGGCTTCGAGAACACGCCTCGCGCGTCCGCTGCACGGAAGGCGGGTAGCAGGGAGGGAACTGCCGTGACGTGCACTGGTACTCCTGGGGCTGATGCAGGAACTGGTGACAGTTCCGGTGTGGGCCGCGCGGGCCAGGGTCGTGTTCATGATGGTCTCGTACTCGATGGGGGTCAAGCGGTCGAGTCGGGCCCGGCAGGTCACCGCGACTGGCGCCGCGACTTGAGGTTTAGACTAGGCGAACCCGTGATGTGGTAGTCGAAGCATCTGCGATATCGACATAGATTGGGTGGGATCCCGAACATGAAGGCAGTGTTGCTTGCCGGTGGCCTCGGTACCAGGATGAGGGAAGAGACCGAGTTCCGCCCGAAACCTATGGTTGAGGTGGGGGGCAAACCCGTCTTGTGGCACATCATGAAGATTCTCAGTGCCCAGGGGATTAACGACTTCATCGTTTGCACCGGCTACAAGAGCGAGTTCATTGCTGACTACTTCGCCAATTACCGCACCGCCAACACCGATTTCACTGTCACGCTCGGCGACGAGTCGACGATCGAGTACCACGACGAATCGCACGAGGAACTGAACTGGCGGGTCACCGTCGCCTACACGGGTGCGGACACGATGACAGGGGGCCGGATCAAGCGGGTTCAGAAGTACATTGGCGACGAGCCTTTTTTCTGTACGTACGGGGACGGGCTCGCCAACGTCAACGTGCCCGCTCTACTCGACTTCCACGCGGAACACGGGCGGATCGCGACGATGACGACCACGCGCCCGTACAGCCGCTTCGGCGTGATCGATATGCAGGACGACGGCTCTGTGGCGACGTTCCGCGAGAAGCCACAGACTGATGACTGGGTGAATATTGGCTACTTCATCTTCCAGCCGGAGATCTTCGACTACATCGAAGGCGACGCCGCGGTGCTCGAGCAAGAACCGCTCCACACGCTCGCCAATCTTGGTCAATTGTCCGGGTTCAAGCACGATGGCTTCTGGCAACCCATGGACACCTTCCGTGAGTCTCAGATGCTCAACCAGATGTGGGCCTCTGGCACTGCGCCCTGGAAGATCTGGGGCTGAGCGGTCCACCTACGTGGAGGCAGACGCTCTCGCATAGGGGGCTAAACTTGCCCGGACAGATATGTCGCAACCACCGGGAGACTAGTCACATTGAGCACATCACGCGAAGAGATCCTCGAGAAGGTGCGCGAGTTCGCAAGCGAGCAGCTTGCCTCCCGAGAGTTTGTTCCCGGAGAGTCAACCGTTCCGGTTTCTGGGAAAGTGCTGGACCCCGCCGATTACGCCGCTGTCGTCGATGCGACGCTTGACGGATGGTTCACCGCGGGCCGTTTTCACCGCGAGTTCGAAGAGAAGTTGGCTGAGTACGTCGGAGCGCGAAGCGCCCTCTTCGTCAATTCCGGCTCGAGCGCCAACCTCGTCGCGTTGAGTGGGCTCACCAGCCCGAAGCTTGGCCGCCGCGCCCTCAAACCGGGGGACGAGGTCCTGACTGTTGCGGCGGGCTTCCCGACCACGGTGAATCCGATCATCCAAAATGGCCTCAGGCCCGTTGTCGTAGACATCGAGCTCGGCACGTATGACGCAATCGCCGACCGCCTGCGTGAGGCAGTTGGCCCCAAGACGCGGGCCATCATGATGGCGCACACTCTTGGCAATCCTTTCGACCTGGACACTGTTCTCGACATCGCGAAGGAGCATCGGCTGTGGGTCATCGAGGACTCGTGTGACGCGCTGGGCTCCACCTACAACGGACAACGCACAGGAAGTTTTGGAGACATCGCGACCGTCAGTTTCTATCCCGCACACCACATCACCACGGGTGAGGGCGGCGCGGTCTTCGTCAAGTCTCCGTTGGTGCGCAAGCAGGTCGAATCGTTCCGTGACTGGGGGCGCGATTGCTACTGCGAAACGGGCCAAGACAACACGTGCGGCAAGCGTTTCGGGTGGCAATTGGGTGACCTGCCGTTTGGCTATGACCACAAGTACACGTACAGCCACATCGGCTACAACCTCAAGGCCACTGACATGCAGGCGGCGCTTGGTGTATCCCAGTTGGACAAGATTGATCGCTTCGTCGATGCGCGCAAGTCGAACTTCCGGTACTTGACCTCCAAGCTCACGGGCGTGGAGGGCCTGATCCTTCCGGTGGCGACTCCGAACTCCGACCCGTCGTGGTTCGGCTTCCCGATCACCCTGGACCCTTCTCACGGTGCCAACCGAGAGGACCTCTTGCGCTTCCTCGAGGAGCGCAAGATCGGTACCAGGCTGATCTTTGCGGGCAACCTCACCAAGCAACCGGCCTATCGGGATATCGACTTCCGGGTGGTGGGCGATCTGAAGAACACCGACATCGTCATGAACCGCGCGTTCTGGGTGGGCACGTTCCCTGGCTTGACTGAGCCGATGCTCGACTACGTCGCCGACTCGATCAAGGAGTTCATGGAGTCGAAGGCCTAACGCGATGAGAATTCTGATCACTGGCCACACCGGCTTCAAGGGCGCGTGGATGTCAACGCTGTTGGCGCGACGCGGTCATCAGGTGAGCGGCATCGCTCTTGACCCACTCGAGGGCTCGCTCTTTGAGAAGGCCGGCGTCTCGGCACTCGTGGAGAACGACGTGCGGCTGGACATTCGCGATGCCGACGCCCTGCAGCGCGCCGTGGTTGAGATTGGACCCGACCTGGTGATCCACATGGCGGCTCAGCCGCTCGTGCGACAGTCGTACCTCCAGCCGCGCGAGACGTTCGAGACCAACGTGATGGGAACGTTGAACGTCCTCGAGGCCATCAGCGCAACACCGCAAGTGAAGGGCTCGGTGATCGTCACCACCGACAAGGTTTACCGCAACGTCGGGCGAGCTGAAGGCTATCGAGAGGATGACGCCCTCGGCGGCGACGACCCGTACAGCTCGTCGAAGGCAATGGCGGACATCCTCACGCACTCGTGGCGGACGAGTTTTCCGTCTTCCCCGGTCACCACGGCAAGAGCAGGAAACGTGATTGGCGGCGGCGACGTCAGCAAGGACCGTCTGCTTGTCGATCTGATCAAGGGATTCTCGACCGGTGAACCTGTCGCGATTCGCTATCCGGACGCAGTGCGCCCGTGGCAGCACGTCCTCGACTGCATCGCCGGATATCTCTCACTCGCGGCCGCCATGCTCGAAGGCCGTGCCGAGGGGAACTGGAATTTCGGACCCGATCCGGAGAGTTTTCAGACGGTACGTGAGATCGCAGATGCTTCGGCCACGCGCTGGGGACGCGGCGCCTCGTGGATCGACGACGGAGCCGGCGAGCACCTTCACGAAGCACATCTGCTGACCCTCGACTCGTCCCGTGCCGGGTCAGAGTTGGCTTGGCACAACCACATCGGCTTCCCGTCCAGTTTGGACTGGACCGTAGATTGGTACCAAGCAGTGGCCGATGGCGAGGACCCGGTCCAGGTCACTAACCGCCAGATTGACGCCTTCGTGGAGATTGCCTCCGAGTCATCCTGGATGCGCACGTTCTAGCGCCACCTCAATACTGGAAAGGGAAGCCCACACGTTGAATGAAGCCGAGCCGGTACGCACGCTGACGGTCGCGTCGCGTCGAGAGTTGGCCGACTCCGTGATCGAACTCGAGTTGGCCGACCCTGCAGGCGGCAGTCTTCCCGCGCTAGAGCCCGGCGACCACATTGACTTGAGGCTCGGCGCAGACATGATCCGCCAGTACTCGCTGGTGGGGCTCGCCGATCACGGCGACACCTGGCGCGTTGCCGTCCTGGTCGACCCTGCTGGGCGTGGAGGCTCCGCTCTCATCAGCGAGTCGTTGCAGGAGGGCGCAACGATCGACGTGTCAGGCCCGCGCAACCACTTCGCGCTCGAGCCAGCGCCGTCCTACCGCTTCATCGCGGGTGGAATCGGCGTGACGCCCCTGATCGAGATGTGCCGTCGGGCGGAAGCAATCGGCGCCGACTGGTCGCTCGCCTATCTTGGACGCAGCAGGCAGTCGATGGCCTACCTCGATGAACTCATCGAGGAGTTCGGCTCGAAGGTCCAGGCCTTCATCAGTGCAGAGGGCAGTCGCTACGACGTTGCCGGGGCGCTCGCCGACGTGACAGCCGAGACCCTCACCTATTGTTGTGGACCCGAGCGACTCATGGGCGCAGTCGAGGAGTCGATGCAGGCTGCCGGACGTCTCACGAACCTCCGTCTTGAACGATTCGAGCCGAAGCCAGCTTCAGGCATTGTCGCCAATGAGGAGTTCGTCGTCTACGCGACCAAGTCAGACGTCGAGTTTGTGGTCCCTGAAGACGAGAGCATCTTGGTGGCGGCCGACTTTGAAGGCTTGGTGGTGCCAGGCGATTGCCTCGAAGGCACGTGCGGCTCTTGCGAGACCCGCATCGTCAGTGGCGAAGTGGAGCACCGCGACTCGATCCTGAACTTCCAGGCTCAGGCCGAATCGAAGACGATGATGATCTGCGTATCTCGCGCTCGGCGGGGCTGCCCACGCCTCGAACTGGAACTGTAGTCGTTGCGGCTCAGGCCGCGGGAGACGAGGGTTTCCGAATTCGACGCCCTCTATTCACGCGGTTGTCGATCAGGGGTATAGCGCCGAGAACGACATCTGCCACGGTGAAGAGCACGCGCGACAGAACAATCACGACGATGATGTCTGGCCTGGCGAGATGGGCGGCGAGCAGGGGGAACAACACCGCCTCGCGCGCCCCGAGCCCCGCGGGCACGAACACGACGGCAAGGCCCACGAGCCACGCCGCAGCGAATCCGCCGACCGCGAGCAGGACCGTCGACGGTGTCGCCTCCATCCCGAGGCCGACCGACAGGATCCACAGTTGTAGTCCGGCGAACGTCCATGACAGACCCGACCATGCCGCCGCGCCTGCGATCCGCCGGCCCGTCACCGGCGCATCGAGGGGCGTGCGGCGGGTGACGCGAAACGCGAAGTCAAGGAGCTTGGTGAGGAATCGAGGAACGAGCGCGACCGCTGCGACGGGCAAGCCAATGGCGAAAGCACGGACCCACGACGGCGTATCGCCCGGGACAAACAAGAGCGCGATCGACGCCAGGATGACACCGGTGGCGATGCTGATGAGCATCGAGAGCGCCAACGCGGCAAACGCGCGCGAGCGGGTCGCACCACGATCGCGCGCAAGCTCGGCACCAGCAACGATGTTCCAGACGCCGCCAGGAATGTACTTTCCCATTTGTCCAACGAGAAAGACCATGCCGCTATCGCGGATCCCGAAGAACATCCCGAGGTCTCGGGCTACGAGTCGCCACGACTGCAGGCTCGCGAGGACGTAGGCGAACGAGAGCCCCAGGGCGATTACGGACGAACTTGTCGGCATGGCGAGGTAGGCGGCGCTGACCCTTTCCCAATCGGATGCGATCGCCCAGACAGCGAGGCCTATTGCGGCCACGCCGAACGTGATCCGGAGCCAGGGGCTCTGCGCGACAGCGAGCAGCCGCTTCATGGCTTGGCCCGTGCGATGATCGCAGCCGCGAGATCGGCCGCGACTACTGTGGGGCTGAATGCATCGAGCGCCCGACGATGTGCGGCCGTGGATGCGTCGCGGACAGCTTCTGGATCGCGAGCAAGGCGTTCAAGTGCGTCGGCGAGAGCGAGCGGGTCGCCCGCTGGCACGTAGACCCCAGCGTCGCCAAGAGCGCGACGTTGCGGCTCAGTGTCGGACGTGACGATGCAGCAACCGGCAGCGGCGCCTTGAAACAGTTTGTTAGGTGCGACGTTGAGCGCCTTCTCGCTGGTCCCGAAGATGCCGAGACACACGTCGTGCGACGCAACGACCTCGGGGAGCCCGCTGAAACCGAGCCGCTCATTCCATTCGATCGGTGCCTCGCCGAGTGCGCGACGAGCCTCTTCCGCGTCTTGACCAGTGCCCTCAAAGGTCGCCGAGATTGGCACTCCGCGGCGGTGAAGTTCCGCTAGCGCTGCCGCGATCACCGGGGCTCCTTGGAGGGGCGTGAAGAGCGCGAAGAACACCACCGACAACGGGCCGCCATCCGCGCGGGGCGTCCGTGTCGCGGCTGCGTCGTACCACTGCCTGGGAGCACCAACAGCGGCCACCACGGTGTCTCGCTGTCGCCGTCGAGGCACCATCCGTGCGTGCTCTTCGGTATCGACGACAATGATGGAGGCGCACGCGAGGGCGAGTCGATCAAGCGCGCGGAGCGCGAGACGTATCGGTCCAGACCCGATGCCTCGGTCACGTGCCGTGTCGAGCGCGAACACGAGGTGGTCGAGCACGATCACGGAGCGCGGAAACGCCAGTCGGGCCGCGATCACGTCGGCGTGCCCTAGGTACCCCACCACAATGCAGTCGGGCCGTTCGGCCTTGCGGATGGCGCGACCTCGTCTGGCGAGCCGTGCCCACGTGCCGAGCAGGCTCAGGGCCAGGCCAACGATTCGCCACGGCTTCCGGACGAGTTCGACCCTGTCGGACGTCGACTGCGCGCTTGGCTCGGTCACGTGTCTGACCGAGAACCCGTGAGCTTCCAGTCCGTCGAAAAGGATGCCGACGCGCGGGTGACGATCGACGTTGTACGTTCCCCAGCCCATGACGGCGGGATGCTCCGCGCTCACAACAATGGCCCGTATTGCATCTCCCGAGTGCGTTCCAACTGCTCCTCAATGAGAATGCGGTTGGTCTTCTGGAGGTCAGAGAGCACTCCAAGTGCCACGGACAGCAGCGCTCCGATCAAGAGCAGCGTGCCAAGAATGAGCGACTGGAAGTGGTTGCCGTTGTCCCCGATTGCGACCAGGATCGCGTAACGAACGAACGGAATCGCGCCTAGCACGCCGAACACGACAGCCAGCACCGCGAAGACGGTCCAGGGCTTGAACATGATGTAGGAACGCAGGATGGCCTGGCCGGACTTGACCATGTGCTCGAACATGTTGGAGAACAGGCGCGACTCGCGCGTCTTGGGGTTCGTATCGATCTGCACCGACTCAATGGCGAGCTGCTTGTTGCCCGCCTGGATGATCGTCTCCATGCAGTAACTGAACTTGGTGACGATGTTGAGGCGGTAGAGCGCTCGCCGCGAATAGGCCCTGAAGCCTGAAGCCGCATCGGGAAGCTCGGTGCCAGCGGCCCGGTTCACGACCCAGGACCCGAACCGCTGCATCGCCTTCTTGAAGGGCGAGAAGTGGGCGATCGTGTGTGTCTGTCGGTCGCCGATGACGATGTCGGCACGGCCAGCCACGACCGGTTCGACCAGGTCGCCGATGCGTTCTTGCGGGTATTGGTTGTCGCCGTCTGTATTGACCACGATGTCGGCACCGTGTGCGAGGGCAAATTCAATGCCGTCGCGGAAGGAGCGGGCGAGCCCCATGCGGCCGGTATGGGAGATGATGTGGTGAACGCCGTGCTCCCTGGCGACCTCGACGGTGCGGTCGCTGGAGCCGTCGTTGATCACCAGGATCTCGATCTCGTCGATGCCTTCGATGGCGCGCGGAATGGTGCTCAAGACGAGGGGAAGAGTCTCTTCTTCGTTGAGACAGGGGATTTGTACGATGAGTTTCACGGCAGCCTTTCGACGGACACCAGGGTAGTCGAGTGTTGGCCCTTGCTGGCGCGCTCGAACTAGCGACCGAGGAGTCGGCGCGCCAGCGCAGCGCAGAGGGAAAGCGCGATCCCGCCCAGCGCGCCGCCAACGGCGGCGCCAGCGAGCGTGCTGTCAGCGAGCGACGAGGCTAGAGCATCGGCCCACAGAGCCTTCCCCCAATAGCCGCCGAGCGCTCCGGCCAACAGGTTGAGCCACCACCCGCCGTCCACGAATCGGTGAACCTTGGCCGCGCCACATCCAGCGATGGCGCCCAAGACCGTCGCCACCAAGGTTTCCATGCTCGCACGCTAGTGGGAGGGCAGCGTCCGTGTCGAGGACCTTGTGCTGGTGTCCTCGTCACGACGTCTCGGTCAGGGTGATGCTCCCCCCAGGGCTTCCTGTCGCATAAACGCACCAAGAGGGATAACGTCGGCAATACGAACATTCCACGCGGAACGGTCAGACCGCCGCAAACAGGATGAAAGGGTACTCTCGTGACCTCACTCGTGACCGCTCAACGTCGAGCACTCGTCATAGTCGCGGCGGTGGCCGTGGCACTGAGTTGGATGGCCGCGCCAGCGCGCGCCGTCGTCGTCGACCCGGAACCCACCACCGTACAGATTCTGGGCATCAACGACTTCCACGGGCGAATCCTGCCCGACTCCTTCTCCGGCAATGCGGGTGCTGCTGTCCTCGCAGGAGCCGTCGACGAACTCGAGGCCGAGTATCCGCAGACCGTGTTCGCGGCGGCTGGCGACCTCATCGGAGCCTCGACCTTCGAGAGCTTCGTCGCCCAAGACAAGCCGACCATCGACGCCCTGAATGCCATGGGTCTCGACGTCTCTGCCGTCGGGAACCACGAGTTCGACAAGGGATTCGCGGACCTGACGGAGCGCGTCATGGCGCCCTATGACCCGGTCACCAACCCCTACGGCGGCGCGACCTGGCAGTACTTGGGAGCGAACGTCCGCTACGTGGATACTGGCGACCCGGCGCTGCCAGAGACGTGGACTGTGAGTTACGGAGACGTCGAGGTGGGCTTCATCGGCGCAGTGACAGACGAGACGCCGTCCCTCGTTTCCCCAGACGGCGTGGCAAACCTCGCCTTCGAGACGGAGTACATCGCGGCCAATCGCTCGGCCGACGCGCTCACCTCTGCTGGCGCCGACCTCATCGTCTTGCTGGTTCACGAAGGCGCTCCCACCACGGCATACGCCGACGCCGTGGACCCGTCGAATGACTTTGGCGAGATGATCACCAACCTGTCGCCAGACATCGACGCTGTCATCTCCGGCCACACCCACCTGGCGTACGACCACCGCGTGCCAGTGGCGGAGTGGGCCGCAGAGGGCCGGGCGGTCACCGAACGGCCCGTGGTCTCCGCAGGCCAGTACGGCATGGCCCTCAACCAGTTGCTTTTCACCGTCGATGCCGACGGCAACGTCACGGGGCTCGAGACCAGCGTGATTGACCTCTTCGAGGCCTTCCCTGCCGACGCGGAGGTACAGGCCATCGTCGACGACGCCGTGGCCGAGGCCGACGTGCTCGGTTCCGTGGTGTTGGGTCAGGTCGAGGCGCCGCTGTACAGGGCGCGCACGGCCACCGGTGACCCCGGTTCGTCGCGCGGTGGCGAGTCCACGCTCGGCAATGCCGTGGCGAACATTCAATTGTGGGCCACCCAGGAGTCGGGAGCACAGATCGCGCTCATGAATCCCGGCGGGCTGCGAGCGGACATGCTCGGTGCTGGCGGCGGGGATCCGGCGCTGTATCCGTCTGACATCACGTTCGCCCAAGCCGCCTCCGTCCAACCCTTTGCCAACACGTTGGTAACGATGGACCTGACAGGCGCGCAGTTGGCGCAAGTGCTCGAGGAGCAATGGCAGCCGGAGGGTTCTTCGAGGCCGTTCCTGCGACTCGGCACGTCGACGGGACTCGTCTACACCTACGATCCGAACGCAGAGGCTGGCAGCCGCATTCTTGAGATGCGGCTCGACGGCGACCTCATCGCGGACGACGACGTGGTCAAGGTGGTCGTCAATTCGTTCTTGGCGGCTGGTGGGGATAACTTCACCACGCTGACCGAGGGGACGAACCGTGCGGACTCTGGTCGCGTTGACCTCACGGCGCAAGTGGACTACCTCGAGGCAAACGGCGTGCTCCCCGTCGACTACAGCCAACACGCCGTCGGCGTCACTGGGCTAGACGACCTCACGTTCACGCAAGGCGACGAGGTCGCGTTTGACCTCAGCTCGCTCATGATGACCGGGCCCACTGACGTGGTTGACGAGACGGTGACGGTGGCACTCGGCAAGAAGACGGTGGGCACGTTTGACGTGGTCAACGAGTTGCCGACCGACGTGCTCGACGAGCATGGCACCGCCTCTGTGGCGTTCGAGGTCCCCAAGTCGGTCAAGGGCGACGTCACCCTCACGATCACGGGTGACACGACGGGCACGGTAGTCACCTTCGATGTCATGGTCGAGAAGAAGGCGAAGCCCGGCAACGGCAACGGCCACGGTTACGGCCACTGGTACGGCCACGGCAAGGGTCACTGGTACGGCCATGGGAGTGGCCACTGGTACGGGAATGGCAACGGCTTCACCCCCTACTACCCCAATGGGGGGTGGAACTGGGGGCACTCCGGGTGGTTCACAGGGTTCTACGGCTTCGGTCGCTAGTCTCCCTGCGTGTTGGCCTGGCGACCCTTCCGAATGGCCGGTGAGTACGTGAGCCGAGAAATGACAAACCCCTGGTCACTCGGCCAAAGAACCTCCTAGGATGGCTGTTGCTAGGCACCACACCGGATGCAAAGGAGTACTGGAGTGCACTTCGAAATCTACAAGGACAAGGCGGGCGAGTTCCGCTTTCGCGTCAAGGCCTCGAACGGCAACGTCCTTGCCTCAAGTGAGGGGTACAAGGCGAAGGCCTCGGCCGTTAACGCCATCGACCGCATCAAGTCCGATGCAGCCGGCGCGGAGACGATCGACAATTCCTGATATTGGTGACGACGGCGCCCTTCCTTGTGGGAATGGGCGCCTTCGTCATCTCGTCAGCGAGGCCCATCCAGGGGCCTCGATCAGCGCCGCGCGGGCGGTGACCTATCGTCGCGTCCTTCAGTAAGACAGAATGGGCCCTGTGACCACCTTTGCCGATCGCCACATTGGACCTGAGGACGAGTCTGTCCACCGCATGCTTGACGCGGTCGGCTACGCCTCCCTCGACTCGCTCATTGACGAGGCAGTGCCGGAGTCGATCCGCCAAGACGATGTGCTGGTGCTGCCGCCCGAGTTGACGGAAGGCGAGGCGCTCGCAACGTTGGAGGGCTTTGCACGAGCCAACGTGCAGGCAGTCCAGATGATTGGGCAGGGTTACTACGACACCATCACCCCCGCGGTGATTCGCAGAGGCATCCTCTCCAACCCTGCGTGGTACTCCGCGTACACGCCTTACCAGGCGGAGATCTCTCAGGGACGCCTTGAGGCGATGCTTAACTTCCAGACGATGGTGGCGGATCTCACGGCGTTGCCCATTGCCAACGCCTCGTTGCTCGACGAAGCGACGGCCGTCGGCGAGGCAGTGTTGCTGATGCAGCGCGTTGCGGGGCGCACTGGTGCGGTGGTGCTCGACGCGGAGTGCTTCCCCCAGACGCTTGACGTTGCCTTGGCCCAGGCGGAGGCCCTTGGCATTGACGCCAGGGTGGAGACCATCAGCGAAGAGTGGCAGCCTGCCGCCGATGTGACCGGCGTCGTCATCCAGAACCCCGGCATGTCGGGAGTGCTGCGCGACCTCGGCCCTTTGATCGCGGCCGCTCACGAGTCCGGCGCCCTCGTCACGGTTGCTTGCGACATCCTGTCGCTCAGCATCGTGACGCCTCCCGGTGAGATCGGTGCCGACATTGCGGTGGGCTCCGCCCAGCGCTTCGGGGTGCCGCTGTTCTACGGGGGGCCGCACGCGGCCTTCATCGCCGTGCGCGAAGGCCTGGAACGACAGTTGCCAGGACGTCTCGTGGGCGTGTCCGTCGACGCGGCGGGAAACCCCGCCTACCGGTTGACGCTGCAGGCCCGAGAGCAGCACATCAGGCGAGACAAGGCCACCTCGAACATCTGCACGGCGCAAGCGCTGCTGGCGGTCGTCGCCTCGATGTACGCGGTGTATCACGGCCCTGACGGGCTGCGGGATATCGCCATGGAGGTGCACTCGCGCGCCGTGACTCTGTACGACGCCCTCACGGCGGTGGGCTTCCAGCCGATGCACGAGGCGTTCTTCGACACCATCACCGTAAGCGTGCCTCGTGGCGCGGATTCGGTGGTCGCTCGTGCCGCGGCTGCAGGCATCAACATCCGCAAGGTGGATGACGACAGGGTCGCAATCGCGTGCGATGAAAAGACCGACCTGCCGACGCTCGACAAGCTGGTCGAGGCCGTGATCGCCACCAAGCGACACCCCGTCTACACTGCGCCGCGCGTCGCCATCCCCCGTGGGATGCGTCGCACTTCCGACTACCTCGCGCACCCGGTGTTCAACTCGCACCGCTCGGAGGCCGCGCTGACGCGTTACATGCGCAGGCTGTCGGATCGCGACCTGGCTCTTGACCGCACCATGATTCCGCTCGGCTCGTGCACGATGAAGCTCAACGCGGCCGCAGAGTTGGAGCCGATCCTGTGGCCCGGCTTCGCGAACATCCACCCCTTTGCCCCCGCCGAGCAGACGGCTGGGTACCGCCTCATGATTGAGCAGCTGGAGGACTGGCTTGCGGAGATCACCGGCTACGCGGCGGTTTCCGTGCAGCCCAACGCCGGTTCACGCGGCGAATACGCCGGCCTCCTTGCCATCCGCAACTATCACGTGAGCCGCGGCGAAGCGGAGCGCGACATCTGTCTGATCCCCGACTCCGCCCACGGCACCAACGCGGCATCGGCCGTGCTGGTCGGCCTGCGCGTGGTGGTCGTGAAGACGGCCGCTGACGGCGAGATCGACATGGCCGACCTCACCGCCAAGCTCTCGGCCCACGGCCCTAAGATCGCGGCCATCATGATCACGTATCCCTCGACGCACGGTGTCTACGAGCCGCACGTCAAGGACGTCTGCGCGGCGGTGCACGATGCTGGCGGCCAGGTCTACATCGACGGCGCCAACCTCAACGCCCTGGTGGGCCTCGCCAAGCCCGGTCATTTTGGCGGCGACGTCTCTCACCTCAACCTTCACAAGACCTTCGCGATCCCGCACGGCGGCGGTGGCCCCGGCGTGGGTCCCGTGGCGGTTGCGGACCACCTCGTAGAGTTCCTGCCGTCGGTGCGACAGTCGATTCAGCGCCCCAAGGACCTGCGGCGCGCGGGCGCGGCGGTGAGTGCCGCCCCTTACGGCTCGGCAGGCGTGCTGCCCATCGCGTGGGCGTATATCGCCATGCTGGGCGCAGACGGTTTGCGGCAGTCGACGCAGATGGCGGTGCTGGCCGCCAACTACGTTGCGGTGCGCCTCCATGAGTACTTCCCCGTCTTGTATCGCGGACCAGGCGGCCTGGTGGCACACGAGTGCATCCTTGACCTGCGCGAGCTCACTAAGGCGACTGGCATCACGGCAGAAGACGTCGCCAAGCGACTCATCGACTACGGAATCCACGCACCCACGATGTCCTGGCCCGTCGCAGGGACGCTCATGGTCGAACCGACCGAGTCGGAGGACCTCGACGAACTGAACCGCTTTGTCGACGCCATGATCGCCATTCGCGGCGAGATCGACGCCGTGGCAAGCGGCGAGGTCTCCGCGGAAGACTCCGTACTGCGCCACGCGCCCCACACGGCGGAGGCGCTCGCGGCCGACGACTGGACTGCGGCCTACTCGCGCGAGTCCGCGGCATTCCCCGTACAGGGCTTGCGTCGCGACAAGTACTTTCCCCCCGTGAGGCGCATCGACAACGCCTACGGTGACCGCAACCTCGTGTGCACCTGCCCGCCCCCGGAAGAATTCGAGGACTAGGCACCATGGCACCCCGGCGCCCCGTTGCGCCGTCTACGCTGACGCTATGAGACGCTCCCCGCTCCACCACGAGCACGTTGCACTCGGCGCGACCATGATCGAGTTTGCTGGCTGGGAGATGCCGGTCCGGTACGTGGGTGACGTGGCAGAGCACCAGGCGGTCCGCGCGGCCGCTGGCCTGTTCGACATCAGCCACATGGGTGAGATTGCGGTGCGCGGCGCCGACGCTGCGGCGGCTCTTGACTTCGCCGTGGTCTCCGGGATGGCCCGCTTGGCAATCGGCCGTGCGAAGTACACGATGCTGTGCACATCCGACGGTGGCATCATCGACGACCTCATCGTGTACCGCCGCGACTGGGATCACTTCATCATCGTCGCCAATGCGGCGAATGTGGAGGCGGTCATCTCCGAGTTGAGAAGCCGGTGCGAGCCCTTCGATGCCGCGATCACCGACATCACGTCGCACGTGTCCTTGCAGGCAATTCAAGGCCCGCGCGCCGTGGATGTCGTGACGCAGATGTGCGCGCTGGGCGCAGAGGATGTGCGCGCGCTCAAGAACTACACGTGGTGCACCGTGCTGCTGCATGGTGACATCCACGCGATGGTGGCCCGCACCGGCTACACGGGTGAGGACGGTTTCGAGTTGTTCGTGGTGCCAGACGAGGCGGCTGAGGTGTGGCGCCTTGCGCTCGCCACCGGTTCGCCTCACGGGCTCATCCCATGCGGGCTCTCCGCGCGGGACACGTTGCGGCTGGAGGCGGGCATGCCGCTGTACGGCCAGGAACTGTCGCTATCCACCACGCCGTACGACGCGGGTCTCGGCTGGGTAGCGCAGACCGGCCCGGCGAAGGAGCTGCTGCGACCTGGCCTCGACGGCGCCGTCGGCTTCACCGACGAGCGCGTCGAGCGTGGGGACTTCGTAGGGCGAGAGGCCCTGGCCGCTGCCAAGGAACGGCACGACGCGTGGGCCGCTGATCCGGCGTCGGCTCCCGACAATGCGAGGGTGCTGGTGGGACTTGTGGGCGACGCACGGCGGGCCGCGAGGCCCGGCTACGCCGTGATGGTAGGCGAGGCCGAGGTGGGCGTCGTCACCTCTGGAGCGCCCTCTCCCACGCTGTCGGCACCGATCGCGATGGCGCTGGTGCATCCGTCGGCGTCGGCGGTGAATACCGTGGTGGAGATTGATGTGCGCGGTCGACGCGAAAGCATGACCGTGAGCGCGCTACCGTTCTACTCACGGGCGTCGTAGCGAGGCGTCGCCCGCATTCCCTTGACGAAAGGCTGAAGTCATGTCCTCGGTTCCCGCAGACTTGCTGTACTCCGCCGAACACGAGTGGGTGTCCGGCGACGTTGAGCCCGGCTCCGTCGTGACCGTCGGTATCACGGAGCACGCCGCGAAGGCCCTTGGTGACGTCGTTTTCGCAGAGTTGCCTTCCGTGGGTGACGAGGTGACTGCGGGCGAGGTGTGTGGCGAGCTCGAGTCGTCCAAGGCCGTCAGCGAGTTGTACTCGCCGGTGAGCGGCACCGTCACGGCTGTCAACGAGGCGCTCAGCGCGTCACCAGACGCGATCAACGATGAGCCCTACGAGTCCGGCTGGATCTTCAAGGTCGAGGTGTCGGAGGAGATCGAGCTACTCGATGCGGACGCCTACTCGGACCACATCGCGTGAGCGCGGACGCGCCGGTTCCCCGCGCGTCCCTTGAACACCATCCCGTGCCAGGAGCACCCGGCGAGTTGTTGATCGTCGCGGGCGCCCTGACCGACTCTTTCGATTCGCCCCGCCTCCTGCTTGCTGCGCGACGCACCTCGCCTGAATGGGCGCGCGGCCTCTGGGAGTTCGCTGGCGGCAAGGTCGAGGAAGGCGAGACGGTCGAGCAGGGACTGAGACGCGAGCTGCGCGAGGAGCTCGGCGTGGACATCGTGCTCGGCGACGAACTTCACGGGCCAGACGTCTCGGCCGCGACGGGAGACGCGGTGTGGGAGATCCGCGCGCCGGGTGCGATTCCCGCGTCAGGTGTGGAGCCTTCGCCGTTGCGGTTCGTGATGCGGCTGTTCTGGTGTGAACTTGCGCCAGGCTCCGCCCAGCCGGAGCCGCTCGAGGATCACGACGCGGTGCGCTGGCTTGAGCCAGGGTCGTGGAAGGACGGCGTGGCGTGGCTTCCCGCCGACGAGCGCATCGTCGCGGCGTTGCTGGACGACGCTGTGGCAAGACACCGCCGCGATCACTGCTGACGTCGGGTCGATGTGTGCCGCGAAGACGCGGCGCCGTGCACACCGCTGAATTACGCAATTGACTTGTTGCGTAATTGCATATTAGGGTTGCCTTACTTCGTCACAAACCCCTTCAGAAAGGCTCCAGATGACTGCCCTGCGCCCAGCCGCCGTTGCGACTGCCGCCCTTGCCGTGCTCACCCTCAGCGCGTGCTCCACGGCCGACGACGACACCGCTGCGACGTCGGTTGCCACGCCGTCAGAGTCCGCTGTGGCCGACGGCACCTTCACGCTGTACGCGGGCCGCGATCAGGAGCTGATCGATCCGCTCATCGAGCAGTTTGAGTCCGAGACCGGAATCGGCGTCGACGTCCGCTACGCGGGGAGCACCGAACTGGCCGCACTGCTGCTCGAAGAGGGCGACGCCACTCCGGCCGATGTGTTTCTGTCTCAGGACGCGGGCGCGCTCGGAGCCGTCGGGAAGGCGGACATGTTTGCGACGCTGCCAGAGAGCATCACTGAGAAGGTCCCGGCGGGATTCACGTCGACGGACGGCTCGTGGGTGGGTGTGACCGGTCGCGCCCGCGTGATCGTCTACGACAGCGAACAACTGAGCGCCGACGACGTACCCACGACCGTCGCGGCCCTCACGGACGACCAGTGGTCCGGGGACGTCGGCATCGCCCCCAGCAATGCGTCGTTCCAATCCTTCGTGACAGCGCTTCGGGTGCTCGAGGGTGAGGACTCAGCCAGGGAGTGGCTCGAGAACATGAAGGCCAACGAAGTGCAGATCTACGCGAAGAACACGCCCATTCTCGAGGCCGCCAACGCAGGCGAGATCAAGTTGGGTTTGATCAACCACTACTACTGGTACCGCATGGCCGCCGAGATTGGCGCCGACAACATGCGCGCCCAGTTGGCGTTTCCCGAGTCAGGAGACGCTGGCGGCATTGTGAACGTCACCGGCGCCGGACTGCTCCAAGGCGCGGCGGATGACGCCGACGCGCTGGCGTTCGTCGAGTACTTGGTCTCCGAGTCCGCTCAGCAATACTTCGTGGACAACACGTACGAGTACCCGCTGATCGGCAGCGTGTCGGCGCCCGAGGGCCTGCCCGCCCTCGAGTCGCTGACCAACCCGGAGTTGGACCTGTCCGACCTCGACTCCCTGGGCGATACTACGGAAGCACTGGTGGAAGTCGGCCTCCTGTAAGGAGACATATGCAGCCCGCACGCGTCGCGGCGGCGGGGGGCTCTGAGGCGACTCTGGCCCCTCGTCGTCGTTGGCGCGCGCCGAGCATGCGTCTGGTCCTGCCGGTCTCCGCCGTGGTGGCCGCCATGCTGGCGGCCATCCCCCTCATCTACCTCGTGGTGCGGGTGGCCCAGGCAGACGGCCCCCAGATTGTTGACGCCTTGTGGAATGCGCGTATTGCGACGCTCATGGTCAACACGGTGGGCCTGGTGCTTGCGGTCGCAGCGGCGTGCCTGGTGCTGGGCGTCGCGATCGCATGGCTGCTCACCCGTACCGACCTTCCGGGGCGTCGCGCGTGGCTCGTCGTGTCCTCCCTCGCGCTCGCGGTGCCCTCGTATGTGGCGGCATTCGGGTGGATCGCCACCACGGACGTCCGTGGCTTCTGGGGCGCTTTCCTGGTGCTCACGTTGTGCAACGTTCCGCTCGTCACGCTGCCGACTATCGCCGCACTTCGCCTCGCCGACTCGGCAAGCGAGGATGTGGCACGCACGCTTGGCCGGGGCAGGTCGCGGGCCTTCATGGAGGCCACCTGGCCCCAGATTCGCCCCGCCGCTCTGGCCGGGGTGTTGCTCGTGGCGCTGTATGTGTTGAGCGACTTCGGGTCCGTCGCGCTGATGCGCTACCAGGCCTTCACCTGGGCCATTCAAGTGGCGTACGAGAGCCTGTTTGATCGCACTCTGGCGGCCGTGATGTCCGTGGTCC
Source organism: Demequina sp. (assembly GCF_016278775.1). Classification (GTDB taxonomy): domain Bacteria; phylum Actinomycetota; class Actinomycetes; order Actinomycetales; family Demequinaceae; genus Demequina. The sequence continues at coordinate 19,324 of NZ_JADQBF010000017.1, forward strand.
TGGCTGCGATGGGCATCGCTCTGGTCGCGGCCGAGCGGCGGATGCGGGGCGCGCAGGCGCGCGTGGGGTCCACTGTGGCGGCCCGCAGCAAGCCCATCCCCGTGGCGCTCGGTCGGTGGCGTTGGCTCGCCCAAGGTGGGCTCGTGGTCATGGCGCTGCTCTCTCTAGGAGTGCCCCTTGGCGCGCTGGCCAGGTACCTGTTGCTCAGAACCGACACGTCCACCACCGTTCAGCCGGGGGACCTGCTGGCGGACACGTTGTCCACCGTGGGACTTGCAGCGGCTGGCGCGTTCGTGGCGCTCGCCCTCGCCCTCCCGATCGGCATTCTGGCGGCCCGCTTCCGCTCGCGCCTCGCGACCGCAACCGAGTCCGCCAGCTATCTGGGACTCGCCCTCCCCGGCATCGTCGTGGGGCTGTCGCTCGTGTTCTTCTCGCTCAATGTGGCGCCGATGCTGTACCAGTCGATCTGGATGCTCGCCTTTGCGTATGGCGTGCTGTTCCTGCCCAAGGCGGTCGGCGCCGTGCGTTCGAGCATCGTGCAAGTGGAGCCGGGCCTGGAGGATGTGGCCCGCACCATGGGGTTGACCCCAGCGCGGGTGTGGGCACGCGTGACGGCGCGCATCGCGTGGCCCGGCATCGGCGCCGGTGTGCTGCTGGTGGCGCTGACGGCCATGAAGGAACTGCCTGCGACGCTGCTGTTGAGACCGACGGGCACCGAGACTCTTGCCACATCGCTGTGGCGGCTGACCTCCGGCACTGCGTATGCTGCGGCCGCACCGTATGCGCTGGTGCTCATTGCAGTGGCCGCGGTACCGGCACTGTTGCTCACGCGCGAAGTCGCCGGCGGCAAGCGCCATCCTGAGGAGACGTTGTGAGCGAACTGCAGATCCGCAAGATTGTGGCGGGCTACGACTCTGCGCCCGTGTTGCGAGGGGTCAGCTTCACCGTGCCGCACGGCAGTCTCACAGCGGTGCTCGGGCCTTCCGGTTCGGGCAAGTCCACACTGTTGCGCGTCATCGCCGGGCTGAATCGCCCTGTCGAAGGCGCCGTCGTCGTTGGCGGCAGGGTGCTCTCCGGCCCTCGCGTGCACGTGGCCCCAGAGCGACGACGCATCGGACTGGTGCCCCAGGACGCCGCGCTGTTCCCTCACCTGGATGTGCTCGCCAACGTGGGATTCGGCCTGCCCCGCGCGCAACGCCGTGCCACGAGGGCGCTCGACCTGCTGGACATGGTGGGAATGGGAGCGTTCGCGACCCGGATGCCGGGCGAGTTGTCCGGCGGTCAGCGCCACCGCGTGGCGCTGGCGAGAGCGCTGGCGACAGAGCCGGATGTGGTGCTCCTGGACGAGCCGTTCTCTGCGCTTGACGCCGCGCTGCGCGCCGAGGTGCGCGGCCAGGTGCGGCAGGTGCTGCGTCGCGCGCACACCACGGCGGTGCTGGTGACTCACGACCAGGATGAGGCGCTGTCCATGGCGGATCAGGTGGCCGTGGTGGACGAGGGCCGGCTCGTGCAAGTCGGCACTCCCGCCGAGATCTACGCCAAGCCCGCGTCCCGGTGGCTCGCGCAATTCATCGGTGGGGCGCTCGTGCTGCCCGGAACGTGGAACGACGGCACGGTGGTCGGCCCCCTGGGTACGGTGCCTGCCGTGCTCGCTGACGGGCACCTCGCGAACCGCGGAGACACCGTGGACTTGGTGTTGAGGCCCGAGCAGTTGTCGCTCCGCACGGTGGGCTCAGGCGGCGAGGGCGTCGTCGCCATGGTGCGCGACGTCGCCTACTTTGGGCACGACGCGGTGGTCACGATGGACCTGCCAGCCTGCGAGCAGCCTCTGCAGGCACGCGTGCTGGGCGACCAGCAGTGGCGGCCGGACAGCGAGGTGCTCGTCAGTGTGCGGTCGGCCGGGTTGGCCTTCGCGCGTCAGTGAGTCGGCGCAGACCTTGGATTCTGAGGCGAGACGACGGTACAGCCCCGTCCCTGCGCGCCGTGACGGTGAACTCTCTTTGAGTGTTGATCAAATCTTCAGCGGACCTCGGTCGGACCCACATCACAGTGCTGTCCACTGGGTAGTGGATACCCACCCGGGGTATTGCGATAACATCTCACCAGCGGCACATGCCCGGTGGTTGAGGTCCGATGCGATCCAAGGAGCACGTCATGGCACACCAGCGCCGAACCTCTGAGCACAGGTCTGAGCACAGCACGGCCACCGACCCGGTCTGCGGAATGACGGTCGACCCCTCGACGACGGCGGTGAGCCGGGATAACGACGGCGTCACCTACTACTTCTGCTCCGCGCACTGCGTGGAGACCTTCGACGTCGACCCGTCCCGGTACGCCCCGGCATGACCCCGACCCTGCCCAGGCCATTCGCCCAGGGCAGGCAAGCAGCACCGCGGCGACGCGGACCGACAGCAAGGAAGATTGAGATGGCGACAACTAATGGCGGGAAGGCGGATCTGTTGAAGCGCCTGAACCGCATCGAGGGTCAGGTCCGTGGAATCGCGCGGATGGTGGACGATGACAAGTACTGCATCGACGTTCTGACCCAGGTTTCGGCGACCTCCCGCGCGCTGCAGAGCGTGGCCCTGGTGCTGCTTGATGACCACATGAGCCACTGCCTCGTCGAGGCCGCGCGTGTCGGTGGTGTCGAACAGGAAGTCAAGCTCAAGGAAGCATCGGATGCCATCGCACGGCTCGTTCGCAGCTGAGAGAGCTCATGGCCCCGAGCGGGCCGTCGACCGGGGATTCCCTCCCCGCAGTACTTGTGCGCCGACGCGGCGCACCCGAACAACGAATGGAGACGATGTCAAGTGAGTACTACGCGTGTTGCTGTTAATGGCTATGGAGTAATCGGCAAGCGTGTTGCCGATGCCGTCCGCGCGATGCCGGATATGGAACTCGTCGGTGTCGCCGACGTCGCATCGGACTGGCGAATTCGTACCGCGGTGGGGCGCGACATTCCGGTCTTCGCGGCCACCGAGCAGGCCGCAGGGACGATGCGCGCCGCCGGTGTGGACGTAGCCGGGAGCCTGCACGAACTGCTCGGACAGGTCGATGCAGTGGTGGACACGACGCCAAAGAAGGTCGCGGCCCTCAACTTCGATGCCTACCGAGCCGCCGGGATCAAGGCCGTGTTCCAGGGAGGGGAGTCGCACGCCACCACCGGTCACTCCTTCGTCGCGCAGGCGAACTACGCGACCGCGCTCGGCCGGGACACCACGCGGGTCGTCTCCTGCAACACCACGAGCATCGTGCGCGTCCTCGGGGCGCTGCGTGACGCCGAACTCCTGGCTCGCGGCCGCGGCGTCCTCATCCGCCGCGCCACGGATCCAGGGGAGTCTCACCTCGGCGGCCTGATGAACACCGTCATGCCCGAGCCGTCGATCCCTTCGCACCAGGGCCCGGATGCCCGCACCGTGCTACCCGACCTCGATGTGGTGACGATGGCCGCCAAGGCCGCGCACACCCAGACTCACAACCACTTCTGGACACTGCAGTTGACCCGAGTAGCGAGACGCGAAGAGGTTCTTGACGCACTGCGGGCCGCGCCGCGCATCGCGTTCATCCGGATGGCCGATGGCCTGGTCGCGTTGAACACCACCGTCGAACTCATGCGTGATCTTGGTCGACCCCGCGGTGACATGTGGGAAGTGGCGCTCTGGGAGGACGTCCTCAGCGTCGAAGGCGATGAGGCCTACCTGACATACCAGGTCTACAACGAGGCCATCGTCGTGCCGGAGACCATCGACGCCATCCGGGCTTTGGTCGGCAGCGTCACCGACGGTCCGACCTCGATTGCCATGACCGATGCGGCCCTGGGGATGCGTCAGGAGTTTCTGCCCGCGCCCAGGCCATGATGCACCACGCTTGAGCCCGCACAGTAACCGCCGAGCCCCGGCGAGTAGCCTGCGGAGAGCGCCTCGACAGGCCTCGACATTTCGAAGACCGGTACGACACCCACGAAGGAAAGGTTAACCATGATGACCAAGAGCACTGTCCTGCAGATTGGTGGGATGCACTGGGCTACGTCCGCCGCAGTGGTGGAAAATACACTGCGTCGTAGGCCCGGCGTACTGTCGATCGAGGCTAACATTGTTGCCCAGACCGCGTCCGTCACTTTCGACTCCGATCGCACCGACGTGGCGGAGTTGTCTGGATGGATTCGTGACTGCGGGTTCCACTGCGACGGGCAGTCCGTGCCTGTGCACGTGTGCGACCCCATGGCTGATCCCAGCGATTCGAGCGACTCCGACGCACACGCGGGCCACGACGCACACGCGGGCCACGACGCACACGCGGGCCACGACGCACACGCGGGCCACG
>NZ_JADQBF010000017.1:23656-35992 GCF_016278775.1 Demequina sp.
GACGCACACGCGGGCCACGACGCACACGCGGGCCACGACGCACACGCGGGCCACGGGGACGGTGCGGATGCCGATCATTCCGCGCAGTCGGTGATGGGCCACGGAGGCAGCCACGGCGGCGCGTCCATGGCGGACATGGTCCGCGACATGCGCAATCGGTTCCTGGTCGCGGTGATCCTTGCCGTGCCGATCTCCCTGTGGTCCCCGATCGGTCGGGACGTGCTGGGGCTGGAGGACCTTCCGTCGGTGTTGGGGCTGCGCGACGATGTCTTCACCCTGATCCTGTCCCTGCCGGTGGTGTTCTACTCGGGCTGGATCTTCTTCGACGGTGCCTACCGGGCGCTGCGGGCCAAGACACTGGACATGATGGTGCTGGTGGCCGTCGCGGTGGGTTCGGGGTGGTTGTACAGCGTCATCGTCACCCTGACAGGGGGCGGCGAGGTCTTCTACGAGGCCGCGGCCGTATTGACCGCATTCGTGCTACTCGGGCACTGGTTCGAGATGCGGGCCCGCGGCGGGGCCAACGATGCGATCAGAACCCTGCTCGAGTTGGCTCCGTCCCAGGCGATGGTGATTCGTGACGGAACGCCCGTGGAGGTTCCCACCTCGGAGGTGGTGGTCGGTGACCTGCTCCTGATCCGTCCGGGGTCGAAGATCCCTGTCGATGCGGTCGTCGAGGAGGGTGAGTCCGAGGTCGACGAGTCGATGGTCACCGGGGAGTCGATGCCGGTGGAGAAGCTGCCGGGTTCCGAACTGATTGGCGCGTCGATCAACACCACCGGGACCCTGCGGGCCCGGGCCACGAAGGTGGGCGCGGACACCGCACTCGCGCAGATCGTGAAGATGGTCCAGGAGGCGCAAAACTCCAAGGCACCCGGGCAGCGCCTGGCCGACAAGGCAGCCTTCTGGCTGGTGTTCGTCGCCCTCATTGGCGGCACGGCTACCTTCCTGGTCTGGTGGCTGGTGCTCGGCGAGCCCGTGCAGTTGGCGATCCTGTTCGCCATCACGGTCGTCGTGATCACATGCCCGGATGCCTTGGGGCTGGCCACGCCGACGGCGGTCATGGTCGGGACCGGGTTGGGCGCACAGCGCGGCGTGTTGTTCAAGAACGCCACGGCGCTGGAGGTGTCGTCTCACATCGACACGGTCGTGATGGACAAGACCGGCACCTTGACCAAGGGCGAGCCAGAGGTCACCGACGTCGTCGTGGCCGACATGGCCGAGGACGAGATGCTGGCCTTGGTGGCGGCCGTCGAGAGGGAGTCCGAGCACCCGCTGGCCCGGGCTATCGACCAGCATGCGGCCGAGCGGGGTCTGCCTACGCTGAAGGTGAGTGAGTTCCTCAACGTCCCCGGGCACGGCGCAACGGCGACCGTCGATGGACGCCGCGTCCTCGTCGGCAACCTGCGGCTGATGGCCAAGGAGAACATCGACCTCGGCACGCTCGCCGCGAGCCGCGACGAGCTCGCAGCCGCGGGCCGCACAGCCGTCCTGGCCGCCGTCGACGGACGTGCGGTGGGGGTCATCGCCCTGGCCGATGCAGCGCGGGAAACAGCGGCCGCGGCTGTCGCGGCCCTGCACAAGGTCAACATCAAAGTGGTGATGCTCACTGGAGACAACGAGGCCACGGCCCTGCGCATCGCCGACCAGCTAGGAATCGACACCGTCATCGCCGAGGTGCTACCGGGAGACAAGGCGGAGAAGGTCGCCGAACTGCAGCGGGCGGGCAAGCGGGTCGCGATGGTCGGCGACGGCGTCAACGACGCCCCTGCCCTGGCCACGGCGGACATCGGCATCGCGATCGGCGCTGGCACGGATGTCGCCGTCGCGACGGCAGATCTCGTGCTCATGCGTTCAGACCCGTTGGACGTGCCCATCGCCCTGCGCATCGGCAAGGGTACGGTCCGCAAGATGCGACAGAATCTTGGGTGGGCTGTCGGCTACAACGTCATCGCGCTCCCGATCGCGGCGGGTGTGTTCTACCCGTCGTTCGGATTGCTCCTGCGTCCCGAGATCGCGGCGCTGACGATGGCCGGGTCGTCCTTGATCGTCGCGGTCAACGCCCTGATGCTCAAGCGTCTGCGCCTTCCGGACGCCGTGACGTCCGTGAAGACGCTAGCCTCACCCGCAGTGGAAGCAGCTCCCACGGCTGGGCGGTGACCGGCTTGACCCTGAGAGGTGGGCAGGAGGCCGGCGGACTGGCCACCGGGGGCGTCGCGGAGCCGCGACGCCCCCGGCCGCTACGGATGCTCTTCATTGCCGTGGCGCTCGCCGCCTGCTTCGTCGCTATCCGTCTCGGCCTGCGGGATGCGCCGCTGCTGTGGTTCGCGGCGCTGCGCGCCATGATCGCCGGGGTGGTCCTGGTGATGGTGGCAGGTGTCCAACGGCGCCCGATGCCCTCCGGCGCGCGTGCGTGGGGGCTGATCACGGTGCTGGGGCTGGTGAACGTCACCGTCGCGTTCGCGGCCATGTTCGCTGGCGTGTCCGAGCTGGCAACCGGCACCGCCGCGGTGCTGGCCAATGCTCAGCCGTTGCTCATCCTGCTGCCAGCGTGGTGGCTATACGGGGAGGCCGTCTCCCTGCGGACAGCGGGGGCGCTGCTGGCTGGTTTTGCCGGCCTCGTCCTGGTCGCGGTCCCCGGCGGCGGCGGCAGCGGCGCGGCCCTATCCGTACTGTCTGCGGTGGCAATCACGGGCGGAACGCTCCTGGCGCGGCGCCTGGGCGGACTCGATGTGATCATGGCGATCGGCTGGCACTTCATCATCGGCGGTGCGGCCCTGGTGATCTTGGCCGCCGCTGTCGAGGGGCCGCCCGTGATCGCGTGGACACCCAGGTTTGTCGCCGTCTTGGCCTTCCTGGCCGTTGTCGGTACCGCAGTGACCACAGTGCTCTGGATCATCGAGGCGCGCCGATCACGGCTGGACGTCCTGACCGCGTGGACATTCCTGACGCCCGTCTTCGGCATCGTGCTGGCTGCGATGGTATTCGGCGAACAGCCCACGGGCTGGACTGCAAGCGGTCTGGTGACGGTGCTGGCGGCCATGTGGGTGGTGGTGCAACCCGCTCGGGAACGAATCCCCGCCCGGGAACGAATCCCCGAACGGCGCGCGCCCTTCCGGCGCGCTCGGGAGTGATCCGCCCCAACGGGAAGTCTTGCCGGGCGTCGACAACTTCGCCGAATTCAAGCCGTGCGGGCGAGGCGATGGGGCGTCTGTGGATGCCTAGCCCTTGCAGCAGCCCCCGCCACCCTGGTGGGCGGACGCGGTAGCGCTGGTATCCGCCGTGGTGGCGCTCGAGCAGCAACCGGAGTCGTCGGTCTGTTCGTCCTTGCAGCATGTGCTCATGGTTGTCTCCTTCATCGGTGTGCTGTCGGCGTTCTCTCTTTTACTTTTACCGCTACGTCATCCAGTCTGGTCGGCGACGGTGAAGATTCGATACCACGCCCCATCAAGGTTCCATGAAGGTTGTTCGGCCGTGAGCACCGCTCAGGCACCCGCCGAAGGGGCTCGGGTTCAATCCCGCCCTCAATCTTCATGCAACCTTCACCGAGCCGCAGTGGGAACTTAGTCCGCGCGTGTCAATACTTATACCCTACGGGGGTATCGTACGTGAAGGAGGTCGAATGATGAATCACCAAGAGTTGTTCTCTGTCGAGGGACTCATGTGTGGCACGTGCCTCGTGGAAGTACTCGAGCGACTCCACCGCGTCGACGGCGTGGAGGACGTGGGCATCAGCCTGCGCGTCGGCGGGCGCTCGCCCGTGGTGGTGGTTAGGGGTGAAGCGCTAGTCCCGCCCGAGGCGCTCGCCTCGGCGGTGACTGAAGCGGGCTTCACGATGACCGACAGCAGTTTTAGGGCTCTGCCGGTCCGGCAAGATCCAGACAATCTCAGGCACGACCGTGGCCGCACCTCAGCGGACCGGATGCCGATCGGAGGTAACTCGAAATGACCGAACTACTGATCGTCGGCGCGGCCGTGCTCTTGACGGGCGGAGCACTGTGGTTCTTCTTCGGCCCCAAACGGACAGGGCGCGTCGACCTCGACGACGGCGTGCAGGTGGTGCGCATCAAGGTCCAGGGCGCCTACAGCCCCGAGTTGGTTCAGGTGACCCGCGGTGTGCCAGTACGGATGGAGTTTGACCGGCAGGAGGCCGGCGAGTGCTCATCGCGAGTAGTGATGCCGGACTTCAAGATCAACCAAGGGCTTCCCGCGTACCAGACCACCTCGGTGGAGTTCCTCCCGGGCGAGACGGGGTCCTTTGGGTTCGCATGCGGGATGAACATGATGCGCGGCCGAATAGTCGTCGTCGATGGCGAAGAAGCCGACCTTGGCGTGACTCCCGGAAGTTCAGCGGCCGTCGCGGTGGCCGAACCCGCGACAGTGCAGTCTCAGTCCCCGGACGATGCAGACGATTCCGCAGGAGACCCCCTCACGGCGGCGCAAGCCGAGGAAGCCGAGGAACGCGACCGCAATGCCGAGATCACCGACCTGAAGAGGCGGGTCCTCTTCGGCGCGATCCTGACCGCCCCGGTCCTCTTCGCCGTGATGACCGTCGAGCTCTTCAAGGTGGACTGGGTCCCCGAGCTGCTGATGAACAACTGGCTACAGTTCGCGCTCATCACACCGGTGATGCTCTACACGGGTTGGCCGATCCATCGCACCGGGTGGCTCGCACTGCGCCACCGCGGGGCGGAGATGAACGCCTTGATCACGATCGGCACCATCGCCGCCTACGGGTTCAGCGTCGTCGTCACGGTCGCACCTGGGCTGCTTCCCGCCGAGGTGCGGGAGGTCTACTACGAGGCGGTCGGGGTGATCATCACCCTCATCCTGCTCGGGCGTCTGTTCGAGACACAGGCCAAGGCCGGCACGGGTGAGGCGATCCGAACCCTGATCGGTCTCCAGCCCCGGACGGCTCGGGTCTTGCGTGCGGGTGGCGAGCTCGACATCCCCATCGAGGACGTCCTGGAGGGCGACATCGTCGTGGTGCGGCCGGGGGAGAAGCTCCCGGTCGACGGCGAGGTCGTCGAGGGTCGCTCCGCGGTCGACGAGTCGATGATCACTGGTGAGCCGATCGCCATCGTCAAGTCTGTGGGCGACGTGGTGATCGGGGCGACCATCAACCAGACCGGGACCTTCCGCTACCGGGCGACCAAGGTCGGCGCGGACACGATGCTCGCCCAGATCATCAAACTGGTCCGGCAGGCCCAGGGGTCCAAGGCGCCGATCCAGCGGGTCGCCGACCAGGTCTCGAGCTACTTTGTGCCCGTGGTGGTCATCATCGCCATCTGGACGTTCGTGACCTGGGCTCTGGTCGGCCCACCTCCGGTGCTGCTCTTTGCTCTGGTGGCCAGCGTCTCGGTCCTGATCATCGCGTGCCCCTGCGCCCTTGGGCTCGCCACACCGCTCTCGATCACGGTCGGGACCGGCAAGGGTGCCACGGCGGGGATCTTGATCCGTTCGGCCGAGGCCCTCGAGACGGCGCACAAGCTCGACACTGTCGTCTTGGACAAGACGGGCACCATCACGATGGGAAAGCCCGAACTCACCGACGTTGTTCCGAGCGACGGCTTCACGGCCGACGAGGTGCTCCAGCTGGTCGCCTCGGTCGAGCGGTCGTCCGAGCACCCACTTGCCGCGGCGATCGTGGCCGGGGCGCTGGAGCGCAACCTGGTGCTGGACGACGTGGCCGAGTTCGACTCGATCACCGGCAAGGGTGTGGGTGCCCGGCTGCACGGACGCAACATCCTGGTCGGCAACGCTCGCCTGCTCGTGGAGGCCGGGGTGGACGTGGAGGACCTCTTGGAGGACCAGCAGCGACTCGCCGGTGACGGCAAGTCGCCCATGCTGGTCGCGATCGACAACCAGCCCGCGGCAGTCGTTGCGGTGGCGGACACCATCAAGGAGGGTTCCATCGCCGCGGTCGCCGCTCTCCAGAAGCGGGGTATCGACGTCATCATGATGACCGGCGACAACCGCACTACTGCAGCGGCTATCGCCCGCCAGGTCGGCATCGGCCGCGTCGTGGCCGAGGTGTTGCCCGAGCACAAGGCGCAGGAGGTCAAGCGGCTCCAGGGCGAAGGGCGAGTTGTGGGGATGGTGGGCGACGGCATCAACGATGCCCCGGCCCTCGCCCAGGCGGATGTCGGCTCTGCGATTGGCACCGGCACCGACGTCGCGATCGAGTCCTCGGACATCACGTTGATTTCCGGAGCTCTCGGCGGGCTGGTGACGGCGGTGGACCTCTCCAGGGCCACCATGCGCAACATCCGTCAGAACCTCGTCTTCGCCTTCGTCTACAACGGCATCGGGATCCCGATCGCGGCCGGTGCGCTCTACCCAGCGTTCGGGCTTCGCCTCAGCCCGATGATCGCCGCCGGGGCGATGGCACTGTCTTCCTTGTCCGTGGTCACCAACGCCAACCGGTTGCGCCGATTCACACCGGCAACGCTCCCGCAAAACATCACAGTTTCGACCACTGAACCGGTGGTCGAAATCGGAACAGACACTCAACCGGAGGACACTATGACAACCACTCCCACCAAAGCTACTGACCTCGTGTGCGGTATGAACGTGGACCCGTCGACCGCGGCCGCGAGTGTGGAGCACGAGGGGCAGATGTACTACTTCTGCTCCCATGGCTGCCACGCGAGCTTCGTCAAGGACCCGGCCGCCTACGTTCCCGCTGGCCACGACCACAGCGCTCACGATCACCACTCGCACTGACGGTGTCCGAGCACCGGACGTCGGGGAACAGCAAGCCCGCGACAGATCGGTGCGTCGGCTGGAAGGCCGCTCCGGTCCGACCGCAGACCCTCACAGGGTTTGCGGTCGGGCTCTTGAGACGTTGGGCAACTCGGGCCTGCGGGATGTGGTCGTGAGCGAACTCCGGCATGCAGTGCACGGCAATGTGCCCTGTGAGTGCGTAGCGGTAGCGCTCCGCGGTCTCAAGTGGGCGGTGGCGCCTCAACGTCGATCGCGGGCGGACGCAGGACGCGTTTGTCGTACTTGAGTGTCTCCATTAGTTCGTCGACGATCTCCGCGCCGTGGCCAGCGCGGATCGCGGCCGTGAAGTGCTCCTCAAGGTGATGACGAAGCACCTCGCGGCTGGTGCCCTCAAGTGTGCCTTGCACGGCGGCGAGCTGTTTCATGATGTCGGGACACCACGCGTCGTCTTCGACCATCCGGATGATCCCGTCGAGGTGGCCGCGCGCGGTCTTGAGTCGGTTGGTGACCTGGCGGTGGTAGTCGTCCATTTCGCTCATGCTAAGGAGCCCCGTCCTTCTTGCCTTGGCCCTGCGTTCCGGGGGGAACGGATCGCGATGTCGTTGCGCATGGTTGGCCCCCTACGTGCGCCGAGCAGCGACGCGGTGGAACACGCCGACAGCCGCAGCGATGGTGCCCACCAGCCACGCGAGCGCGAACAACAGCCCGGTGGTCTCGTCGAAGGTCGGCGTGAATGCGCCATCGACGAGCACACGAACTGCGCCGTAGCCGGGCATCCATGACGCCCAGGCTGGCGGGGCGGCGTCGAACATGATGTTTTGGGCGAGCCCTAGGTCGAGGAAGGGCAGCAGGAACATCAGGTACAGCCCGCCCAGTCGGCCGACCAGGGGGCCGATTACCACGCCGATCATGGCGTACGTGACGGCAATCGCGAGGGTGGCCAACGCGAAGGTGATCCAGACTTGGGGCGCGAAACTGAAGGCTGTGACGGCGAGGGACACGGCGCTGACGAGCATGGAGGCAAACACAATGACGCCGAGCCTCGAGGCCAGGACCTCGCTGGTTCGGAAGCCAGCGATCACCAGCCGACGATCGGCCTCCGCCGAGCCGAGCACGACGAAGAGGCCAGCCAGCCCCGCCAGGAACGCCACGGTGATTGCGACCATGATCGCACCATGGACATCGACCATCGACAACACCGAGATCGTTCGCTGTCCGCCTTCGGCGAGTTCGACCGGGGCAGGGTTATCCGGGGTGATCGCGATCGACGCGCTGATGAAGAACACCGGAACGACGACCAGCAGTGCCCACAGGGCGGCGTTCCTACGGTATTCACGCCATGCGAACCTCAGCCCGGCCGCAAGGCGCGCAGGCGAAGTGTTCACGGTCCGAATACTGTCCGTTCGGATCGGTCGGGTCGTGACCAGCAGTACAACGAATGCCAACGCCAGGCCCCCTAGCGTCCAAGCGAACGACGCTCCAAGGTCTCCGAGTGGTCCGGCGTGGGTCGTGGACGCGTCGAGCATGACGAGGGTGGGGAAGTGTGCTGGGAAGAATCGGTTGAGCACGGAGTCCGTCTGGCCCATGCCCGGACCCAGGAAGATATCGAACATCCAAATGAAGATCAGGAGGAGCGACCCATTGATCTCGGATCTCACGAGCGCCCCTATCGTGGTGCCGAGACCCAGGTAGATCACCGCAAACATTGCAGTCGCCCCGATCGCGCGGGGCAGGTCGGCCACGTCCGTGCGCGAAGTCAATGCGAAGAGGGCGCCGGTGGCGGCCACGGCTGCTAGCAACAGCGAAGACGTGAGCCTTGCGGTGACCACGCGTGCGGTGACGGAACCCGCAGAAGCGAGGCGTCGATCGGCATCGCGCGATCCGGCCACGTGAAAGAAGCCGGCCACGCCAGCCAGGAAGGCCGCGGCCCACCCCGCCGTGGCGGTCTCAAGTTGCCCGGAGTTCGCATCGCCACCCAGGATCTTGGCGAAGTCGGCGAGCGCGCCTGCCGAGAGGGCAACGAACACGACAGGCACGACGACCAACAGCACCAGGTTGAGGGGTCGGCGGGCGTACTCGAGCAGATTGCGCCAGGTGAGTAGCCCGGTCAGCGGGGCGGTGTTCACCGTCATCGTGCCACCGTCCGCCCGTCGATGAGGTCGTAGATGCGGTCGAAGCGATCGGCATCCGAAATGAAGTGACTGATGATCAACAGGCTGCGGCCAGCGTCACGCCGGTCGCGGGTCAGTTGCCAAAACCTCTGATAGGTGTCCCAGTCAAAACCCGCGTAGGGCTCATCGAGCAGCAGCAAGTCCGGATCCGGTAGCAATGCAAGACCGAGGTTGAGTTTGGCCCGAGTCCCGCCCGACAACTCCTCGACCCGCGCGCTTCCCCACTCAGCGAAGCCGAGCGTGGCGTAGATGTCCTCGCGGGAGAGTTGCATGGCCGACTCGGCCATGCCATACGCACGGCCGAATAACTCGAAGTGCTCGTCGCACGTCAGCCTCTCGTACAGGACTGGCTCCTGTGGACAAAACCCGACCAAGCCGCTGTGAGCCACGCTGCCAGCATCGCGGTTCAGTGCTCCGACCAGGATCTTCATGAGCGTCGACTTGCCCGAGCCATTCTCGCCCACGAGGCCCACTATCTCGCCCGCCTTGAGGTGCACTTCTGCGCCGTGTAGCACCGGCTTGGCGCGGCGGCGCGGCCACCACCCGCTGCGGTAGGTCTTGACGATGCCGCTCGCCTCGAGGACGGACGACGGCGCACCGGCCGGTGATGCAGGGCCCTTCATACGATCTGACGGGTTGGCCATAGTGATTCCTCCTTCTACACCGCCAGTCTCCCACCCCACCCGGGGTGGGTCGTTGGGACTCGAGTCTCACGTGCGAGGGTCCCAAGCAGCGGCTCACATGCTGGGAACGGTCCACCTGTGACCACAGCCGTGGGCGGGTGCGCGAAAGGCCCCAGTGGGTCGAGACGCTAAAGGTCCAGCGCGTGGTGCGCCGCAATTCCGGAAAGCCTGCCACTTCACGTAGAATTGATGGTTCCGCGAGCACTACACCTGTCCACGTTCCCTGGTCAGGCCAATGTCCCAAGCGATCCGGAGGATCCCGTGAGTGCGAGTAAGAAAAAGGGTGTTGACAAGAACGAGCAGCGTGCCCAGATTGCTCAGATTCGGGCCGCGCAGGCGCGTGCCGATCGCCGCCACAAGGTTCTGATAAGCCTCATCGTCACTGGGGTCGTGCTGGCGCTGGCGGTGCCCACCGCGATCGTCATCGTCAACGCGCAGCGGGATGCCGAAGCAGTCGAACAAGCGGCGAGCAAACCCATCGAGGGCGAGAAGCTCGTCGACGTACCTTCCGCCACTCACGTGACGCAGGACATCCCGTATGAGACGGCAAGCGCGGCCCCCGAAGGCACTCTGCTGCCGCCCACCGGTGGAGACCACGACCCTGTCTTGCAGAACTGTGGGTACTACGCGGAACCAGTTCGCACCGAGAACGTCGTGCACTCCCTCGAACACGGCGCGGTGTGGGTGACCTATCGGCCCGACCTTGACGACGCCCAGATCGCCACGTTGCGCGATTTGGCGGAGGCCAACCCTTACCTCCTAGTGAGCCCGTTCGAGGATCTCGCTTCTGACGTTGTTGCTACCGCCTGGGGTGTCCAAGTCGAACTGGACTCTGCCAACGACGAGCGCCTCAAGCCGTTCTTGGAACGATACCTCCAGGGCGAACAGACGCCTGAGCCAGGTGCCTCCTGCCAGGGAGGGGTTGGAGCCTGACGACGGAGTTGGCGTCAGGCGAGACTTGACACCAACAGCATGCCGACGAGGGTGGTCAGGGACACGATGAGTGTCACCTGGCGCCCATGGCGGGTGGCGCGGGGGACACCACGCAGCGGGAACAGGAGTTGACGCACCACCACGTATGCCGCGACGCTTCCGACGAACAGGACGCCTGTTGGCGTTATCGATCCCTGCCATGCGATGGCACCGGTTACGAGCGCGAGGGTGGCTGCCGCCGCAGACTCCATCAGTTGCACCGGGATGCGGCGCGTCCCGACGCGCCGGTCAGATGACCACACAGCCCAGCGTGAGCCTGTCGGCACTCCGACGCAGCACCCGCCCATCAGGCATCCCAGTCTGCCAACGGTCTGGCCGAGCAGAAGTGCGGGCACGGTGGCGTCCAGAAGGTGCCAGACGGGAAGCCCCGCGAGAGCGCCGCCGATCACAAAGGTAGCCGTGGCCGCGATCACGAAACCCTGGACGCTCAGCCCGGCGAGCCCTCGGCCCCCAGACGCTTTCCGGTGCGTGACGCGATAGTAGAGTTTGGCGCCGACAGCACCGAGAGCGCTGGCCACGAGGGCAAGCACGAGCACATTGCCGGAGGGCAGTCCGTGCCTCTGGGCCAATACCCGCTGCAGTACCAAGGCGAGCACGACGCCGAGCAAGACCATGGCTGGCCATGCGCCCACAATCACTCCGGGAGCGCGTGCGCTGGCGACGGGTGCGAACGTCGACCGACCGACTCCTTCCGCCGAAGGCAGTCGCACAGCCTCCGACTGGCCACCGCCTTTCGGGACTGCCACCGCCTCGGCTATCACATGCCAACGGCCTGGAGCTTTCCCGACCACCCGGTGGGTCAGGGACGTCCGGCCGCTACCGGGTCGAACGTCGTGAAGCGATGCGGTCGTGACGAAGTTGTCCTCAGGTTTGCGATCACCTGCGACGTCGAGGCGACGGCCAGTCAACCGCAGGACGACCTCGTGCGGTCCCTTCGTCTGTGGTGCATCGAACCAATACGTGACTCCCAACGCGTGGGGCCGAAGCTCGGCAACTGCGTCGATGGGAAAGGTGACGAACTCAAGTGCGCTCTTGGTCCCCGACTCACCCCCGATCTTGGCCAGCACTCGCGTGGGTTTCATCGCGGGCAGGGGCGAGGGACCCGGGCGAAACTGGGCTCCCGCGGCCCTCGGGGGGCGATTGCTGACTCCTGCGAGTCCCGCCGACATGGGGGACATGCGGGTCTGAGCCACGAAACTTGCGCCGCGCATCGTCCCGTCGCCAGGAGTCCCCGTGTGCCGGTCTGGCGACGAAGGTGCGGATCCCCTGGGCATCGCCTGAGGCTTCCGCGCACGAGACGCGGAACGCTTGCCTTTCGCTGGTCGTCGTGCCATGTATTCCTTCCCCGGGTCCGGGTTCTCCAGAGCCGCACTTCACCGCCAAGTTACGGGTCGAGACCGGGCCTCAGCCTTGCGGGACGGTGAAGATTCGCTCAAGGTTTCGCGTCGCGCGCCGCCGTTGCGGGACCGTGCGATGCGCCACGCTTGCACCGTGCGGACTCGGCGCTAGTGGCAGCCGCCCCTGGGCTTGTGTGGGACGCCAGTTCCCTTGTTCGCGGCGGATGCGTCGGTCGATGACGGTGCCGATGAGTGGCGGGTGTGCTCGGCGGGGTGGTCCACATCATCGCGCTGCGCGTGGCCGCCATGGGCGCCACCGCCGTGACTGCCATGGCCGCCAGCGTGCATGGCCACCATGACCCCGATCGCGGCCAGGGTCAGGATCGTTCCGCCCGAAACGCCCGCGACCCACATGACCAACGCGGC
>NZ_JADQBF010000077.1 GCF_016278775.1 Demequina sp.
CAGGGCCTGCGTAGACCTTCAGCTTGGACAGCTGGGCGCGACCGAGCTTGGTCCGAGGCAGCATGCCCCTGACCGCGTTCTCGATGACCTTGGCGGGCTGATCGGCGATCAATTCACCGATCGGCTTGGTCTTGAGACCGCCCGGGTAACCCGAGTGGCGGTAGACCATCTTGTCGGTGAGCTTGGCACCCGTGAGGGCGACCTTCTCAGCGTTGATGACGATGACGAAGTCACCGCTATCGACGTGGGGAGCAAACGTCGCCTTGTGCTTGCCGCGCAACAGCGCAGCAGCCTGGGAGGCCAGACGACCGAGAACCACGTCAGTAGCGTCGATGACGTGCCACTTGCTGGTCACATCACCCGGCTTGGGAGAAAACGTACGCACTATGAAGCCTTCTACTCGAGAAAACGGTGGCGCGATGCGGTACTGCATCGCAAGGTCGGCGGGTCCTGCGGCGGCGAGTGGGAGGCACCGGTCACGTGGAACGCACAACGACCGGCAAGTCTACCGTCGGCGTCGCTCGTAGGTCAATTTGGGCCAGCCCACACTTCAGTTCCCGCGGAAGCGATGGCCACGACGCTACGGCGCTTGCAAATGCGAAGCACCCACGTCGGGATCATCCCCTCCGACAGGATTGCCCCCAAGCGTAGCGTGTCCGCGCTGTGCTCATTGCCCGATGGCGCGGACAGTGGCCCACTCCCGCGCCGATGCGAGCACGGCGGGAGCTCGAATCTAGCGCAGGTCTCCTGGCCCCCGGCGAGCGCGTGTGAGGGCCGCGCGAGTGGCAAGTTCCGCGTCAGGCGGGTAGACCACTTCCTCGAGCGTCAAGCCTCGCGGCGGCGCCACCTTGATAGCGGGAGAGCGGGTGGGGTGCGTCGCCACCATGTGCAACCACTCGAGGTCGCGTCGGCCGTATCCCACGGCCATGACGGCGCCCACGAGAGAACGCACCATCGCGTGGCAAAACGCATCGGCCCTCACCGTCGCGACCACCAGGCCCTTGTCCACTCCCGATTCCACGCGTTGCCAGGAGAACTCCCTGAGCTCCCGAATCGTGGTGGCGCCTTCGCGACCCCTGCAAAAGGCGGTGAAGTCACGCAATCCAAGCAGCGTCGCCGACGCGGAGTTGAGGGCGTCGACGTTCACACCTCTGTCGATCCATGTCACGTGGCCACGCAGTAGCGGGTCTCGGAGCGCGAAGCGGTCGCACAGACGGTACTGGTAGCGCCGCTCGAGGGCCGAGAAGCGGGCGTCAAATCCCTCGGGTGCCACCGCAACGTCCCGCATGACGATATCGGAGCCCACGACCCCTCCCAGGCGCTCCCTGAGGGCATGCGCCGGGGTGCGGGTGGTCTTTCCCGGCAGTCGCAGCCAGGCTTCGACGGGGATGTCGACGTGGGCTACCTGGCCGCGGGCGTGAACGCCGCCGTCGGTGCGGCCTGCGACCGTGATGCGCAAGGTGGGCTCGTCGTACTTGCGACCGCCCTGACCACGCACCACCCGTACGAGGCCTGCCTCCATTTCGCCCTGCACCGTGCGCAGGCGGGGCTGGACCGCCCACCCGTTGAAGGCGCCGCCGTCGTAAGAGAAGTCGAGGCGAGCCCGCACCACCTCCCTGCCATGCAGTTCAGTCATGCGGACCCGCCTCGTACAGCGTGGGCGAGAAAGCTACTTGTCGTCGTTCTCGGTCGCTTCGGCGCCCTCGGCGGGCTCCTCGGCGTGCTCGACAACAACCTCATCGACCTGGGTCTCTGGCTCTGGAGCCTCTTCAGCCACCGGTGCCTTCTCGGCCTTCTGAGCAGCCTTCTTGGTCGCCTTCTCCGCCTCGGCCTTGACGGCCTTCTTGGCGGGCGCACCAAACTCGACGAGCTCGATCACGGCCATGGGGGCGTTGTCTCCCTTGCGCGGGCCCACCTTGGTGATGCGGGTGTAGCCGCCCTCACGCTCGGCGAAGCCGGGTCCGATCTCGGTGAACAAGGTGTGCACCACGCCCTTGTCGGGAATGATCCCCATCACGCGACGACGCGACGCCAGGTCGCCCCGCTTTGCAAAAGTGATGAGGCGCTCGGCGTGGGGACGCAGGCGCTTCGCCTTGGTCTCCGTGGTGGTGATGCGGCCGTGTTCGAACAGCGCCTGCGCGAGGTTCGCGAGAATCTGGCGCTCGTGTGCAGGACCTCCGCCGAGGCGGGGACCCTTGGTGGGTGTAGGCATAGTGGGTTGTTCTCCTTGTTACTCGTCGCCGCCGGAGAAGAACACACCGGAAGCGGTCGGGTCGTAGTCCTGACCGCCGTCCTTCAGGGTGAAGCCAAGCTCTGCGAGCTTTTCCTTCACCTCGGTGATCGACTTCTGACCGAAGTTGCGGATGTCCATGAGGTCCGTCTCTGAGCGCGCGGTGAGCTCGCCAACGGTGTGAATGCCTTCGCGCTTGAGGCAGTTGTACGAGCGCTGCGTCAGCGTGAGGTCCTCGATAGGCATGTTGTAGTCCTCTTCGAGCGCCTCATCGGTGTCGGAAGGACCAATCTCGATGCCCTCGGCGGCCTCATTGAGGCCGCGCGCGAGAGAGAAGAGCTCAACCAGTGTCGAACCGGCCGATGCCACCGCGTCGCGCGGGGACATGGACGACTTGGTTTCCACGTCGAGAACCAGCTCGTCGAAGTCGGTGCGCTGGGCCACACGGGTCGCCTCGACCTTGTACGTCACCTTGAGCACCGGCGAGTAGATCGAATCGACAGGAATCTGACCGATCTCGGCGTCGTAGCTCTTGTTGAGAGCGGCAGGCACGTAGCCGCGTCCGCGCTCGACGGTCAGCTCGACCTCGAACTTTGCCTTCGAGTTGAGGGTCGCCACGTGCAAGTCAGGATTGTGGATCTCGACGCCAGCTGGCGGCGCGATGTCGGCCGCCGTCACGGCGCCGGCACCAGACTTGCGCAGGTACATGACGACCGGCTCGTCGTGCTCTGAGGAGACCACCAGGTTCTTGAGGTTGAGGAGGATCTCGGTGACGTCCTCCTTCACCCCCTCGATCGTGGTGAACTCGTGAAGAACGCCTTCGAAGCGAACACTCGTGACTGCTGCGCCAGGAATGGACGAGAGCAGGGTGCGACGGAGCGAGTTTCCGAGGGTGTAACCGAACCCTGGCTCCAACGGCTTGAGGGAGAACTGTGAGCGATTGTCCGACAAGACCTTTTCGGTCAAAGTGGGACGCTGTGCAATCAGCACTTTCCTATCCTTCCCGAGCATCCGCTATTTGATGCTCGAACCCGCCGGCTGTCCGTTCCGGCAAGTGTCAACGTCTGTAAAACTGTGAAGCACCTTGCGGTGCGAGAGCGGCCCGTGTGCCTCACCGCCGCGCCTCGAGGCCCGGCGGCACAGCACCTAGCCGCGACGACGCTTGGGCGGGCGGCAACCGTTGTGTGCCTGAGGAGTGACGTCCTTGATGGAGGTCACCTCCAGGCTGGCCGCCGTCAGAGAACGAATCGCGGTGTCGCGACCGGAGCCGGGACCCTTCACGAACACGTCGACCTTGCTCATGCCAGCATCCTGCGCCTTGCGCGCAGCCGCCTCCGCAGCCATCTGGGCGGCGTACGGGGTCGACTTGCGCGAACCCTTGAAGCCAACCTGGCCAGAGGACGACCATGACACCACGGCGCCCGAGGGGTCCGTGATCGACACGATCGTGTTGTTGAATGTCGATTTGATGTGTGCTTGACCGTGAGCGACGGTCTTCTTCAGCTTCTTGCGAGGCTTGCGTACGGGTGCAGCCATGGCCT
>NZ_JADQBF010000080.1 GCF_016278775.1 Demequina sp.
GGCGGGCATGTATGCCGTGCACTCCCCCAGCGAGTTCGGGTCCTCCATCACCAGACGATGCGCGGGGTTGAGCGCGTCGCCGCCCTCACCGCCCCCGGTCACCGCCACCGCGGTCGCCACGATGCCGACCAGGGTCGCCGCCGCGACGGTGCTCGCGGCACCGGCTCGCCAGGCTCGCCGATGGCGCGTGTCGCGCACGGCGCGCCCTGCGAGGCCGTCCCACGCCTCCCCGACGCTTCCCAGCGCACCCACATGGGCCTGGAAGCCGTCCTGAAGCACCTCTCGCAATTCGCGCATGTCAGTCACCTCGCCTTGTCGAAACCACGTCGGTGATCTCCTCGTCGTCTTCCCACTCCGTCACGTCGAGCAGCGGCAACAGCCTGGCCCGCGCATCGGCGAGGTAGCGCTTCACCGTGCCCTCTGCCAGCCCCAGCCTGGCCGCGACCTGGGGCACAGTGAGGTCGTCGAAGAACCGCAACACGATGCACACCTGCTCGCGCGGCGGCAGCTCCCTGAGGGCCGCGCGCACGTCCAGGCCCGCATCCAGATCGGCGGTGTACGGGGGCCTCTCGAAGGCCCGCGTCACGGCGCGGCGCTTGCTCGTGGCCGAGCGACCCTTGTCGATCACGATGCTGGGCATCGCGGAGCGGACGTATGCCTCCGCCTCATCGACCGTGCGCAGCGGCCGCGGCCTCGAGAACACCTTGACGATGGCGTCGTGCACCAGGTCCTCAGCATCGCCGTCGCGGCCCACCAGCAGCGCCGCGTAGGCGATCAGCCTTGGTCCTCGTTCGGCGAGCAACCGCTCGACCAACTCTTGCCACCGTGCCACGTCCCCACCTCTCGCTCTCACCCTGCCAAACGGAGGCGGGGCGCGGATCGTTGGGCTCGGTGGGTTTCGCCCGCGAACTAGGCCGCGCGGGCCACGAGCGCCTCGGCGAAAGCCACGAGGGCGTCCTTGACCTCGCCGTCTGGCAGGCCCTCGATCGCGGTCACGGCCTGGCGGCTCCATTCCCCGGCCAGGGCGGCGGTCTGCTCGAGTACTGGGTGTGCGCGCAGCCGATCCACCACGTCCGCCAACACGGCATCGTCCGTGAGATCGCCAGCGATCGCCGCGAGCAGGGCCTCGTCCTCGGCGGTGCCGTCCGGACCGTGGGCGTGCTGGCGCAGCAGCAGCACCGGCATGGTCGCCACGCCCTCGCGCAGGTCGGTGCCCGGCGTCTTGCCGGAGACGTCGCCGTCCGAGCGGATGTCCAACACGTCGTCGGCAATCTGGAAGGCCACGCCAGCAAGCTCGCCGTAGTGGGTGACCTGCTCGACGACGCTGCGGTTGCAGCCTGCGAACATGGCGCCAAAGCGCGCCGACGTGGCGATGAGCGAGCCCGTCTTATCGGCCAACACCTGCAGATAGTGCTGCACGGCGTCCTCGCCGTCTGCTGGGCCGACCGTCTCGTGCAGCTGGCCGAGGCACAGCCGCTCGAACGTGGACGCCTGAATGCGAACGGCCTCTGGGCCCAGACCGGCCACCACGGAGGAGGCCCTGGCGAACAGCAGGTCGCCCGTGAGGATCGCGACCGAGTTGCCCCACACCTCGTGGGCGGCTGGCGCGCCGCGACGGGTGGGAGCGGAGTCCATGACGTCGTCGTGATACAACGTCGCGAGGTGGGTCAGTTCGACCACAACGGCGGCGTCGAGCACCTCCGGCCGCGCGGCGTCACCCAGTTGCGCGGTGAGCAGCACGAGCATCGGCCGTAGCCTCTTGCCCCCGGCGTCCACGAGGTGCCTGGACGTGGCATCGGCGAGCCTGTCAGATTGCGCGACCGCGTCCCGTAGCCGCTCCTCGATGAGATCGAGGCGCGGGGAGATCGACGCCTCGAGCGCGGCGTTGCCGATGGGCAATGGCATGGTGGCGGCCGCCTACCCGCCCGCAACCACTGGCGGCGACAGCAGCACGCCGGCCTCGTCCGCGATGTTGAGCGCGCCGGAGGGCAGCACGCCAAGCACCAGCACGATGATCCCGGCCGCGATCGCCACCCCACGCCCGATGCCGGTGGCGCGCACCTCGACGCGGGGGCTCGTGTCGTCAGGCGCGTCGGTGAAGAACATCAGCACAGCCAGGCGAATGTAGAAGAACACGGCGGCCGTCGATGCGAGGACTGCCACCACCACGAGCGGCCAGGCGCCCTGCTCGAGCGCCGCGCGGAACACCACAAACTTGCCCACGAAGCCAGCTGTGAGCGGGATGCCAGCGAACGACAGCAGGAACAGCGACATCGCTCCAGCCAGCAAGGGGCTGCGCTTGCCCAGCCCCGCCCACTGGCCAAGGCGAGTGGCCTCTGCGCCCACCGCGCCGTCTGGCGTGAGCTCGCGCACTTGCGTGATCACCGCGAACGCGCCAAGCGTCGCGATGCCGTAGGTGGCCAGGTAGAACGGCAAGGCCGACAGCGCCAACGGAGAGAAACCTGCGAATGCCACCAGGATGAATCCGGCGTGCGCGATCGACGAGTACGCGAGCATGCGCTTGACGTCCGTCTGCACGATGGCGAGCACCGTGCCAAACACCATGGACGCGATCGCGACCGTCCAGATCACCCAGTTGAGATCCCAGGCGAACCTGTACAGCACCAGGTAGGACAGTCGTAGTAGCGCGGCGACGGCGGCCGCCTTGGTCGCTGCGGCCATGAAGGCGGTGACGGGAGAGGGTGCGCCCTGGTACGCGTCTGGAACCCACATGTGGAACGGCACGGCGCCAATCTTGAACAGCAACCCCACCAGCACCATGAACAGGCCCAGCACCAGCATGGTGTGGCGCTCAGGGTGGTACAGGCCCAGCATCTCTCGCATGCCGGTGGTCTCTGTGGCGCCGTACAGTAGCGCCACGCCGAAGAGGAAGATCGCCGACGAGAAGGCTCCTAGCAGGAAGTACTTAAGCGATGCTTCCTGGCTGAGCAGCCGGCGCCTGCGCGACAGCGCCACCAAGATGTATAGCGGCAGGGACAACAACTCGAGAGCCACGAACAGGAACAGCAAGTCGTTGACCGATGCGAACAGCATCATGCCGCCCGTCGCGAGCATCGCAAGCGGGAACGACTCGGTGACGGCCAGCCCCTTGGCGCGGGCTACCGTCTCTTCTGACGAACCGGGAGCGACAGAGGCGAGCGGGGTGAAGGCGTCCTCCCCCTCGCGGTTCCTGTCAGCGAACAGCACCACGCCGCCGATGGCGAACACGACCAGCAAGAACTGCCATACGAGCGCCTGACGGTCCAGGTAGATCATGGTGTCAAGCACCACCACGCCGTCGCCCTCGATGGCCACCCACTGCCACACGATGGCAAACAGCGCGGTGACGAGCGCCAGCACGGACAGCTGCAGTTGCACCATGCGGCGCAACGCCACGTTGCGCATGAAAGCCTCGATGAGCACGCCGAGGGCGCCGGCCACAAGCACGATGATGATCGGCGCGAGCGGCGCCCACGCGATCTCGGGAGCGGTGTAGGTCACTGCCCGGCCTCCTCAACACTGACGACGATGGCTGCGCTCGGATCCTTGAA
>NZ_JADQBF010000092.1 GCF_016278775.1 Demequina sp.
ACTATGGAGGGCGAAAGGCGCACCTACTCGTGACAGCGTGGCTAATGGTGGCGCTTGGCGCTGTCCTCACCATCGGAACGGCGCTGTTTGTGGCCGCCGAATTCTCCTTCGTCGCCCTTGACCCCTCGCAGATCGACGGCGACACAAAGTCGACGCGTCGCGTCAGGCGGGCCCTCAAGTCCCTCTCCACACAGTTGTCTGGTGCCCAGGTGGGCATCACCCTGACGACCGTGATGCTCGGCTTCACCGCCCAGCCAGCGCTCGCAGAACTCCTTGAGGTGCCCTTCGCCGCCACGCCGTGGGTGCGGGCAGCAGCGGCGACCGTCGCTGCCATCGTGGCGCTCGTCTTCGTCAACGTGTTCTCCATGATCGTGGGCGAGTTGGTGCCCAAGAACGCCGCGATTGCGACGCCACTGGCGACGGCCAAGGCCGTTGCGCCGTTCATGCTGACGTTCACCTTGGTGCTGCGCCCCCTCATCGCGACGCTCAACGGCGCCGCAAACGCCGTGGTGCGCTTGCTCGGCATGGAGCCCCAAGAGGAACTCGCTGGAGGCCGGTCTCGTCAAGAACTTGCGGCACTCGTGAGGAGGTCAGCGGAGGTGGGCACCCTCGCGCCGTCCACCGCGCTGCTGCTGACCAATACCCTCGACCTGGACGACCTCGCGGCCGACGATGTGATGACCGACCGCACCCGTCTTCACACCGTCCCCCTTGCCGCAACTGCGGCCGACGTCTTGGCGCTCGCGCGCGGCACAGGGCACTCTCGCTTTCCCGTCATTCGGGATGGGGTGGACGACGTGGCGGGGCTGGTGCACGTGCGTCAGGCGATCGCAGTCCCTGCACACGAGCGCGACAGCACCGAAGTGGGCGACCTCATGGTCGAGGCTCCGCGCGTTCCCGAGACCATGCCGTTGCGTCCGTTGCTCGGGGAACTGAAGGACCTCGGCCTGCAGTGCGCGCTCGTGATCGACGAGTACGGCGGCACGGCGGGATTCGTCACCCTCGAGGACGTGGTGGAGGAACTGATCGGCGATGTGGCGGACGAGCACGACTCGCGCCGCTCCCACGTCTTTCGAGCCGCAGGGGGCGCCTGGGTGCTACCCGCTGTGTTGAGGCCCGATGAGGTGGGCGAACTCACCGACATCAACCTGCCGAGCTCGCACATCTATGAGACGGTCGGCGGTCTGGTGATGGCGACCCTTGGCCGCCTGCCTGCGGTGGGCGACTACGTCGAGGTGGGCAACGTGCTCGTCACCGTGGAACGGATGGACGGCAGGCGCATCGACAGGGTGAGGGCGCTCGTGATGCCGGGCATGGAGGTCTCATGAGCGTGGGACTCGCTTTCGCCGTCGTAGGGCTACTACTCGCCAATGCCTTCTTTGTGGGCGCGGAATTTGCCATCATCTCTGCGCGCCGCAGCTCGATCCAGCCGCGCGCCGAGCAAGGCTCGCGGGCCGCCGCCACGGTCTTGTGGGCCATGGAGAACGTGTCGCTCATGCTCGCGACGGCGCAACTGGGCATCACCATCTGTTCCGTGTCTCTGGGCGTGGTCGCTGAGCCCGCGATGGCTCACGCGATTGAAGGTTGGCTGGACGGTGCGATGAGTGACGCTGCGGCCCACGCCGTGGCGATCACGATTGCGTTGTTCATCATCGTGGGGCTCCACGTGGTGGTGGGGGAGATGATCCCCAAGAACGCGGCTGTGTCGAGTCCCGACAGGGCGGCGCTGGTGTTCGGGCCGCCGCTCGTGTGGATCGCGCGCATCTCCAGGCCGCTCATCGGGAGCCTCAACGCGGTTGCCAACGGGATGCTGAGACTGGTCCGCATCGAGCCTCGTGACGAGGTGACGTCCGCGTTCACGGCGGACGAGGTCCACATGATTGTGTCGCGATCGAGTGAAGAGGGCACCCTCACTGATGTCGAGGGGCTGCTGACCGGCGCCATCGAGTTCTCGGACCACACCGCACGGGACGTGATGATCCCTCTCGCCGATGTCGTATGTGTCACGAGGGGCGCGTCGGCGGAGGATCTTGAACGCCTCGCCGTGTCGACGAGTTTCTCTCGCTTCCCTGTGCGTGACGCTGACGACGAGGTGGTGGGCTACCTTCACATCAAGGATGCCCTGCAGGTGAGACCGGGAGAGCGTGAGGAGCCGCTCGCCGATTGGAGGGTTCGCGACCTCGCCTCCGTGCCACCGGACGCGGAGGTGGAGGCTGTCATGGCCCTCATGAGATCGTCGGGTGCGCACGTCGCTCTTGTCGAGGGAGGCGACGGCCCTGAAGGCATGGTCTTTCTGGAAGACATCATCGAGGAGTTGGTCGGCGAGGTGCGCGACATGATCGCCCGATCGCACCCGACCGCAGGTGCCGCGGATTTGTAGGACTTGTACACAAAATCACTCGGGCCTGGCCATCTAGGTAACGGAATGGTTACACTGTTCGGGTGCCGCCTTCTTGGGGACGGGAGGCGCAGGGGATCGACGACGCGTCGGAGGACTTTTCGTGACCACAGGACGAACGCCGCCAGAGCACGTTGGCGACCTCGATTCCGGTTCCCCAGTCTCGCCGCCCCCCACCCCGGGCCACGGAGAGTTCCCGGCAGAGTCGATGGCCGAGCGGAAGTATCGCCCCATCGCAAAGCCGCCCTCCCCTCGCGGCTCGAACCAGTTCTCGCGACGGGTTCGCCGCCTCACCGAGACGCATGAGATTCGCATCCGGACCACTCACCGCCGCCGCAAGGTCTTGGCGCGCGGAGGAGTTCTCGCAGGATTCGGGCTCGCCATGGTGGTCTACCCCATCATGGGCAACGTGGTCACGTACCAATCTGGCGTGGAGACCGTTCCCGGAGTGGTGGTAGGCCAGACGCCCACCACCGGCCACGCTTTGCTCGGTGGGGGACCCTCTCTTGTGCCGACGGTCATCGAACTGCCGTCCGTTGCGGATCAGACCCACGCGCTCGCGGTGGCGAGCTCGAAGTTCAGTACCAGCAATCGGCTTCCCGACTGCAATATGCCGCCTGAGTTCACTGGGGAGAACGGGCAACTGCCAGCAGATCAGTTGTGCCGGTTGCCGGACGGCAACTACTTGCGAGCCGACGCCGCTCTCGCCTTGGCCGAACTGAATGCCCAGTTTACCTCCAAGTTTGGCCGCAGCCTGTGTGTGCTGGAGGGCTACCGCTCTTACGCGGACCAGGTGCGCATGAAGTCTTTGCGCGGCTACCTTGCCGCTTCTCCTGGAACATCGATGCATGGCTTCGGACTCGCGATCGACTTGTGTCGTGGTGATGACCGCGGCGCACCGTGGGAGTGGATGAACGCCAACGCTGGCGCATTCAACTTCGTGAATCCTGACTGGGCGAAGTACCGCCTCTACGAGCCGTGGCACTGGGAGTACAAGCCGGGCGTTGACGAGATCGCCCTCTACGACGACGACTGGTGGCAGAATGGTGCACCAGACGGCGGGACTTCTGACAACACGACAACCGGGACCGGCACCGCCCCCGCGGCAACCACTCCTCCTCCAGAGCCAGAGCCGATCGA
>NZ_JADQBF010000089.1 GCF_016278775.1 Demequina sp.
CGATGTCCTCAGGCGTCGCGAGACGCGCGCGCCACTTCACGACGAGGTCGGCCGGTGGGACGCCGCACGACGGGTCGTCGGCATCGACTCGTGGCCTGCGGCTGGCGACAAAGCGGTAGACAGCGTTGCGCCAGGATGTTGGCACGACGCGGATGGCCACCGCAGCCTTCCACGGCCAGGGAAGTCCTCGCGCGACCGCGACCACCGCGTCGGACTGCATGTGAGCCGCACCGTCCCACACCACAAGAGTGGACTTTGTGACGGCGGGCGCGAGTCCCGCGCGCACAACGACCGCCCGACCCACCTCCCCAGCAGATCCGGCGATCAGAAACCGTTCATGGGCGTCGTGCCGCACCAACCATGCGACAAAGCCGTTGCACAGGCCGCACTCGCCGTCAAAGACGACGACGGCGGGCGCTCTATCCATGGCGTCAGGGTACGGCCTTGCCTGGCAACGCCAGCCGCTTCAACCCCGCGCCCCACTCTTGGGCCCGGTGGAGTTCGCCTTCCTTGAGCATGCTTCCCGCCCTGCGCACCGCGCGCTGGTTGAGGACCACGAACCCTTCGCCGCTGGTCAACACCTGACAACCTTTGGCTCTGAGGAGCCGTTCGATCGTTGACGCTCCTCCGCGGCCCACGAACCCCTTGACCCTGGTATCGAAGGCCGCAGCAGCTACCTCCGTCTCCGGGAGGTCCCGCAGCCACGTGCGCAGCAGGGGCTGCTCCAGGTCTGCGGGCAACTCCCCGGAGCCGACGGCGCGACGCGAGACGCTCTTCAGCGAGTCGGCGGTGGGCAGAGACATCCCGTGGACCGGCGATCCGACCACGAGCAGATCGAAGCCCACGACGTCGTCAGGCGACACCTCACCGGTGTGAGCGACGCGGGTTGATGGCCCGATGCCGTCAGCGATGGCGCGTGCCACGGCGGCAGTGTTGCCCCACAGCGACTCGTACACCACCAAGGCATCCATGTCTTAGGTCTATGCCTCGGAGGGTATGCGGGCCCGGGACCATGGTCCGATGCCAGCGACCGCCGGTTGACTATGCGCGCGAGGCGAGAAGCTGACCCCACTCGTGCGCTCGATCGATTTCGCCTGCGCGAAGCATGCTCGCAGCGGCCTTCACATTCTTCTGGTTCACGATGTAGAAGCCCTGAGAGCGGTCGGCGATCCGGTACCCGAGCTCGGTGAGTGCTTTCTCAATGCGGCTCGCACCGCCGTGGCCGAGGGGTCCGCGCACGCGGGTGTCGAAGGCCGCCGCGACAGCTGACGCCTGGGGAAGGCCCTCGAGCCACGCTCGCAGGGGCGGCTGCGACACATCGGGAGCGAAGTCGCCGGGGGTGAGAGGCCGCTCGGCCACGGACTTCTTGGAACTCTCGGTGGGAAGGTTGAACGCGTGGACGGGGGCGCCGAGGACGAGCAGGTGGGCGCTCGCCGCCTCGGCGGGTTCGATCTCGCCCGTGTGGCGCACGAGCGTGCCTTCGCCGATGCCTTCCCCAATGGCGTGCGCGATGGCGGCAGTGTTTCCCCAGAGCGATTCATAAACAACGATTGCAGGCATGACTTCATCCCATCGGATGGCTCGCGCGCACACAAGGGACCAAAGCCATCATGATTCCTCAGGGCCAGCACCGCAGTTTCGCGGTGAACCTTGCCGCCAGCGCCGAGCACGCCGCAGGCCCCGCCGTGACACGGTCGGGGCCTGCGGGCTTGTGGCGCTACTGAGGCGTGCTCCTACTACTTCACCGAGCAGGCCTCGCCATTGAGCCAGAACTGCTCGGGGGGAGCCTCCCGCAGCGCTCCGGGGTCCCCTATGAAGCCGACCGTGGTGCGCTTTCCCGGCTTGATCTGTGCGTTCCACGAGTGACTCTCGGCGGTGACGGTGGCACCTTGTTGGCTCCACTGAGCGCTCCAGGCCTGGCTCGTCACCTCATCGTCGCCAGGGTAGGCCCACGACAGCTCCCATCCATTGATGGTGCTCTGGCCGGTGTTGCTGATCCAGATCTGTGTGTTGTACCCACCCGGCCAGCTGCCATGGACGATGTAGTCCACCTCGCAACGAGGAGCGGGCGTGCCGGCGCCGGAGTCCTGATCCGCCAGGAACGATGCCGCCCACGACAGTGCCGAGTTCCAGTTGACCGTAATCTCGTTGGTCGACCATGACTGAATGTGGTCCACGTAGCACAGTTGCGGTGCGCAGTCCGCGTCCGGATAGAGGTTGGCGAAGGTGGGATCCCACGTGCCAACGTCCGTGTTGGGCCCGCCCGCCACGGAGCCGGGCGGCGGGTGTGGCAGGTCTGGGTTGAGCTGCGCCGAGAACCACCGTGAGTGCTGGTTCTCGCTATACACATCACCCCAGCCGGTGATGTAGGACAACCCGAGTGCATTGCGTCCCAGCAGGTAGTCCATCGACTCCACCGCAGCATCGAGGTACGGTGCCTCACCGGTGAGGTCGTAAGCGGTGCCGAGGACCACAATGTTGTTGAGCACTTGCGAGTTCGAACCCCACACGAACGCATCGTCCGGAAGCGCGAGCCCGAACTCCTGAGACTGCTGCACCGCCACGATAGCGTCAGCACCGGCGAGGACCTGGTCCACAACGTCGTCCCTGGCGGAGAACCCATTGGGCACTGTCGCCAGGTTGATCTTGGCGATGGCGTCCAATTGGTCCCAACTGAAGGCCGTCAGGGGGAACGAGTCCTGGTCTTGCACGGGGGAGGCAAGCAAGAAGTCGGCGTACTGCTGGTCACCCGTTGTGAGGAACAACTCTGCCGCCGCCCAATAGAACTCGTCGGAAACGTCGTCGTCGTTGTACGGACCGCCGCCATTATTGCCGTCGGCCGCGGGGGCGTACACCTCCGGGTTGTCCAGCGCAGCGTTCCACGTGGACTTCGCAGCCGCTAGCAGTTCTGCGGCGAATGTCGAGTCGTACGGAGCGAACAGTCTGGCACCTTGTGCCGCCGTCGCCGCGAGATTGAGCGTGGCGGCGGTGGAGGGGCGGTGCAGGTAACGCGCCTGCCCGTCGTTGACGGGCAGCAGGGGCAGGCCGGTCCAACCGTAGTCGTGGATCTTGTGGTGGACCATTCCGGCGTACTGCTCGCCTTCTGGCACCTGCATCGACAACATGAACTCAAGCTCCCACCGTGCCTCATCCAGTACGTCGGGAACGCCGTTGTTGTGCTCAGGCAGGTTCAGCGTGTTGTCACCCAGCGCGCCAGCATCCGTGCTCGCGGCGGTCTTGGTGCGCTCAAAAGTGCCCAGCAGTTGAGTCGTGGCGATCCCGCCATTGACTACGTATTTTCCGTGGTCGCCAGCGTCATACCAGCCGCCGACTACGTCGAGCGTGTAGTCGCAGGTCCACGGCTCGCCGTACACCGTCTCCGACTCATCCGCCGGTTGGCAGGGCACGTCCAAGTCGCCCTGATTGACCGCACCGTCAGCGGGAGAGGAGACGTGTCCGGCCGCACGCGCGTAGGCGTCGCCCACGATGCTGGCCTCGATCTCCGTGCCCGACCGCGCCAGGTAGAAGTAGTTGAGCGCGTCGAGTCGCAACTGCTCGTAGAGGTCGTCGCCAATGACGAACTGTGCGCTCGTATCTGCGTCCGCCTGCAACGTGTAGACGCCGGGCGTTGTCGTGGAGGAGAAATCGATCCCATGGACGTTCGCTCCCGCGGAGTCGTCGACGCCAAGGGGAGAGGTGGTGCCCGTCGCGACCGCAGTACCCGCTTCATCGACAAGGGACCAGTCGAGCGGCTCGGTGGCGTCGGTGACGAGAGTGGCGTTCTTGGGGCCTCCGGTGAGGTAGCCCACCTGGTTGACCTTGACCCTCGGTCCCGTTTCTGGCGTGTAGCGCGGCAGTTCGGCACCGCCCACGAGCGACACGTTGTCGACACAGAAGTCCCATGACTCGGCCGCTCCGCCTACCTGGAACGCGATCTGCAGGTTGCTCACCTCGTCGTCGAGTGTGAAGCTCGACTGATAGGACTCGCCGCTGCCAGGAACCGCGTTGATCTCGGTGTAGACGGTATATGGGGCTCCGTTGACGCCCACAAGCGCCCTGACCGGCCCCGAGCCACTCGCATCGAATGACAGGGTGTAGTCGCCAGCGGGCAGCACGAGGTCGTTGTACACGAGTCCGACGTCCCATGGGTTGGCGGTGCCTGCCGGGACCGATGCGCAGAAGCTGCCGTCTGCAGTCGTGGTCGACGCGAAGCTATACTGCGCGAACGGGTCAAGACCGTCGTCGAACGTGCCGTTGGCGACAAATTCGATGCCAGGCGCGGACACGGAAACGTCGTCCACACAGAAGGTGAAGCCGCTCGAGGCGCCGCCCAGCTGGAAGGCCACCTGAGGATCCGTCGCGTCCTCATCCAGGGTGAAGCCCACCTCGTAGTGGACCATGTCGTCCCCAGGGATCGCGTTCACCTCCGAATAGACCGTGTAGGCGCCGCCGTTCTGGGCGACGATCGCGCGCACCGGCCCGTCGCCAGAGGCGGAAAAGCTGAACAGGTAGTCGCCGGCGGGCAAGGTCAGGTCGTTCTGGCCCATGCCGACGTCCCACGGATTCGTGGTGCCTCCTGGGACCTCGCCGCAGAACTGCGTGCCGTCGAACTCCGCGGAATCAAAGCCGTAGGTGAACCAGCCAGCCTCGCCGGCCTCAAAGTCACCGTTCGTCACGTCTGCCGAGGCAGGAGCGAGGGTCACAAGTCCAAGAACTGCCGCGCCGATGGCGGCCATAGTCGTGCGTGTCAACGTCGGTGTAAACACGTGTGAACCTTTCGTTGGGGGTGCGAAAGTGCCCATCAGCGGGCCCCTTTGCCCGCCGCGATGACGCTAGCAAGAAACGTTTCGATGTGCCGGTTTTGTACCGGTTCATACCGAAATTTACCCCGGTAGCAGGCCTCATGATCGAGAGCGCTCCCACTTGCGAAGCGCTT
The DNA here is from genome assembly GCF_016278775.1 of Demequina sp. GTDB lineage: Bacteria > Actinomycetota > Actinomycetes > Actinomycetales > Demequinaceae > Demequina. Next base: position 4,937 of record NZ_JADQBF010000089.1, read on the forward strand.
CCCTCGCCGTCACTGCCCGCGGCTTCCAAGCATCTGTGACAACTGATGCGCCGCCCGCTTGACCGATGCGGCATGGGCCGCGGTGGGGTGGGGCGCGGGGGCTTACGGGCTCAGGGGCGACGGCTCCGAGACTGCCAGCAAGGTGCCCGTGTCGTCTTGAGCCGCCACCCTCCACGACATGTCTTCAAACACGTAGGGGCCGATGGCGTCGGGTTCGGACGTGCCGCCCACGTGAACCTCGGTTTCCGTTCCTTCCCACGTCCAGTAGCCGACTCCCGAGGAGTCGAGCACCGTGACGAGGTACATCGTCGCGCCGTCAACGGGGGTCCAGGTGAGCAGCGGCCGGGGACCCGGGTCCGCTGCAGTGACGGCGATGGTGTCGAGGTAGTCGCCGATGGCGAACTCGCTCGACGTTGCCGTGGTGGTGGCCGATGGTGCGGGGCTCGCCGATGCGTTGCCTCCGTCGGAGGAGCAGCCGGTGAGCAGCAGGGCAGCGCACGCCAGGACGGGGAGGGTTGTCCTCAGGACCGGCGCGCGCATCACAGGTCCTCCATGTAGTCCTGAATCTGGATTTGCGTGTCAACCCAGCCGGCGCTGGCCGCCGCCCACCACGTCCGGTTAAGCGTGGCCTCGTCGCCCGCATCGAAGGCATCGGTGGCGCGGCCGAGGAGTTCAGACTCGTACGCGCTGCGCAGGTCAGCATCGCCGTCGAAGACGCCTGCCCTGACCCCTGCCGAGATCATTGCGAGGAGGTCGGTGAGGCTCAGACTTGCGGGGTCCGCGCTTGCGGCGTCGAGCAGGTCCCCGATGACGAATTTCGCAACGTGCCGTAGCGCAGCACGGCCCTCCGAACACGACCGCGACGTGCCGCCAGTGACGCTCTCAGCGAAGTCGAGGAACTCGCGCAACGCGAAGCCGTCCAGGGTGCCCGCGTTGTAGGAGGCCACGACGCGTTCCCCGCGCGCCGCGAGGTCGCTCGCGCGCCGTGAGAGCTCGTCGCTCGACGGCCCTGAGTCTGCTCTCCTCACCGCCACCCACGTGCCTCCCGGGCCGCTCGTCGTGCCGCCGCCCGCGACGACGGATTCCGTGAATTCGTGATTCCACGTTCCGGAGACCAGGTCGCACGACACGTCGCGAGTGACCATCTGCCCCACGGGATTTCCAAGTTCTGCCGGGCTGAAGGTGAAGTCCATGCCGAGCGAATCCTCTTGAACGCGCAGGCTCGCGAGAGTCAGCGTGAGTTCGCCGTCCGACATCCCGACTTCCCCGCTACCCATGCCCCGCGCGGAGACGCCGCTGGTGGGTTCCGTCATGAAGACCGTGAGTCGGTAATTCCCGGTGACGGAGGTGCCATTCTTGGAGAAGGAGAGGGTCCCCGCTCCCTGGTAGTCCGGTGCGAAGGGGTCTTCGCCGCCGAAGTCCACGCTCCCCACATAGGACAAGGATCCGGCCCAGTCCCCGTCTTCCACGTCGACGGCCGTGGCATGCGCGGAAGCGACGGGAATGATGACAAGTCCGACGGTTGCGGCGCATGCCGCTGCCGTCGTCCGAATGCGCTGCGGAGAGCGTCTCATACGGCGAGATTACCAGCGATAGGGACAAAGGTCCTGGGCAGGCGGACCGCGACGCGGTTCACCGATCGGTGCGTCGCAACACCTCAGTGAGTTGCTGCGCGGCCTCGGTCACCGACCGTGCATGCACTGCCGCCGGGTGCGGAGTAAGGCGTTCGATGGGACCGGAGATTGATACGGCCGCGATGACGGTGCCCGCCGTACCCCAGACGGGGGCAGAGACCGAGCTCACGCCCGGTTCGCGCTCACCGGCGCTTTCGGCGTGCCCTTGCGCGCGCACCAGCGCCAAATCGGCCGCGGTGAACCGGGCGCCCTCGAGGCCTGCGTGCATCGTTGCTGCATTGGCCCACGCGAGGAGCACTTGGGCGGCCGAGCCGGCATGCATCGTCATGGCGGTGCCCACGGGGATGGAGTCGCGCAGCCCGACCGGTCGGTCGGCGGCCGCGATGCAGATCCGCTGGTTGCCGTGCAATCGGTACAACTGCGAGGACTCGCCCGTGCGGTCGCGCAGCACCGTGAGGACGGGTTGTGCGGCCGCCACCAAGCGGTCCTCGCTGACGGCTGCGGCGAGTTCACTGAAGCGCGGGCCCAAGACGAAGGCGCCGGACGGGTTGCGGCCCACAAGGTGGTGGTGTTCTAGCGCGAGAGCGATGCGGTGCACGGTAGGCCGTGCCAGGTGGGTGGTCTCCACCAGTTCGGCAAGCGTTGCAGGTCCGTGTTCGAGCGCACCGAGGATCGCGGCCGCCTTGTCAACGACGCCAACGCCGCTATGATTGTCCATAGAGCGATACTAGCGTCTCAAATAGTGAGATGTCGAGTAGTGAGAAGTGGAGACCGGAGGGCAAAGATTGCCCATCCGAAGGAGGAGCGCATGGGAAACACGCTTGCCGAGAAGCTGTGGCGGGATCACCTCGTCACCAAGGGCGAGGACGGCGCGCCCGACCTCATCTACATCGACCTGCACATGTGTCATGAGGTCACGAGTCCTCAGGCGTTCGAGGGCCTTCGGTTGGCTGGCCGCCAGGTGCGCCGTCCAGACCTCACGATTGCGACCGAGGACCACAACACCCCCACGCTCAACATCGACCTGCCGATCGCGGATGAGACCAGCCGCATCCAGATCAACACGCTGCGCGACAACGCCAAGGAGTTCGGCGTGCGCATCCACTCGCTTGGTGATGCCGACCAGGGCGTCGTCCACGTCGTCGGCCCGCAGCTTGGACTGACGATGCCAGGCATGACCGTGGTGTGCGGGGACTCCCACACGTCGACGCACGGTGCGTTCGGCGCCCTCGCCTTCGGCATCGGCACCTCAGAGGTGGAGCACGTGCTCGCCACGCAGACGCTGCCGCTCAAGGAATTCAAGACGATGGCCATCAACGTCAATGGCACGCTGCCAAAGGGCACTACAGCCAAGGACGTCATCCTGGCCGTCATCGCCAAGATCGGCACCGGCGGCGGCCAGGGATACGTGCTCGAGTACCGCGGCGAGGCCATCAGGTCTTTGTCCATGGAAGCCCGCATGACGATCTGCAACATGTCGATCGAGGCGGGTGCTCGCGCCGGCCTCATCGCGCCGGACGAGACCACCTTTGAGTACGTCAAGGGCCGTCCCCACGCGCCTGAGGGCTCCGATTGGGACGCCGCGGTCGAGTATTGGAAGACGCTCGTGACGGACGACGACGCGGTGTTCGACACCGAGGTCGACCTGGACGCCTCGGAGCTCGAGCCCTTCGTGACATGGGGGACCAACCCCGGCCAGGGCCTCCCGCTGAGCGCCACGGTGCCGAACCCTGAGGACTTCCCGGAGGAGTCGGACCGCACGGCTGCCGAGAACGCGCTCACGTACATGGGCCTCACGCCAGGCACCAAGCTGCGCGACCTCGACATCGACACCGTGTTCCTCGGCTCGTGCACCAACGGCAGGATCGAAGACCTGCGCGCGGCGGCCGACATCATCAAGGGCCGATCCAAGGCGCAGAACACTCGCTTCTTGGTGGTTCCAGGCTCCGCCCGTGTGCGGCTTCAAGCAGAGGCAGAGGGCCTTGACAAGGTGTTCATCGACTTCGGCGCGGAGTGGCGCAACGCAGGCTGCTCCATGTGTCTTGGCATGAACCCAGACCAGCTGAAGCCCCAGGAGCGTAGCGCCTCCACCTCGAACCGCAACTTTGAGGGACGCCAGGGCAAGGGCGGTCGCACCCACCTGGTAAGCCCGCTCGTGGCCGCCGCCACCGCCGTGCGCGGCACGCTGTCCAGCCCCGACGACCTGGAAGACGCCCCCGCGGCGCTCGTGTAAGGGAGAACAGTCATGGAGAAGATCACCACTCACACCGGCGTCGGCGTGCCCCTGCGGCGCTCCAACGTGGACACCGACCAGATCATCCCGGCCGTCTACCTCAAGCGCGTGACGCGCACCGGCTTTGAGGACGCCCTGTTCGCGGCGTGGCGCGGCGACCCCGACTTCATCCTCAACAAGCCGGAGTACGCCAACGGCTCCGTGCTGGTGGCGGGCCCCGACTTCGGCACCGGCTCTTCGCGTGAGCACGCGGTGTGGGCGCTCAAGGACTATGGCTTCAAGGTGGTGTTGGCGTCACGATTCGCCGACATCTTCCGCGGCAACTCGGGCAAGCAGGGCCTGGTGACGGGAATCCTCAGCCAAGAGAACGTCGAGTTGCTGTGGAAGCTGCTTGAGGCAGAGCCGGGCAAGCAGGTCACCGTGTCTCTCGAGGACCGCACCGTCACCTGCGGCGAGCTCACCGTGCCGTTCGAGATCGACGACTACGTGCGCTGGCGCCTCATGGAAGGCCTGGACGACATCAGCCTCACGCTCAAGCACGAAGAGGACATCACCGCGTTCGAGGCGACTCGCGACGCGTGGCGCCCCAAGACCCTTCCCGCCAAGACGGAGCCCAAACAGCACGTCGTCGCGGCGCGCCCCGCTCAGTAGACGATGCGGGCGCGCGAGTCGGACCCACCCGGCTCCACTTGGGCAGTGACGCGGCCGCTCCCGCACCGCAAGGCGGCCGCTCTCGCCGTCCCCGCGATCGCATCAAACGTCGCCGTGCCCGTAGCGGGCCTGGTCGATACCGCCGTGCTTGGCCACTTCGCGCAGGCCGTCGACATCGGCGCCGTGGGGCTTGGCGCGGCCGTCGTGTCGACCCTGTTCTGGGTGTTCTCGTTTTTGCGACCGGGGACGACGTCCCTGGTTGGGCGGTCACTTGGCGCGAGAGACGCGGTGGGTGCTGCCCGCCACCTCCAGCGCGCAGGAGCGCTCGCCGCACTCCTGTCAGCCGTGTGGCTGGCCGTCCAATGGGCGCTCGTGCCCGGCATCCTTGCGGTGCTCGCGCCAGCCGGGCCGGAGCGGTCCACCGCCTTGGAGTACACGCTGATTCGTGGCATGTCACTGCCTGCACTCCTGGTGACGCTCGTGGTCGCCGGGTATTTCATTGGCGCCCACAACACGCGGATACCGCTCGTGGTCGCCACGGCGACTGCCGCCATGAACGTCGGCCTCGACTTTGTGTTCGTCGCGGGCTTCGGCTGGGGCGCCACCGGTGCCGCATGGGGAACCTTCGGCTCCGAATGGGTGGGCGCTGCGCTTGCCGTGGCCCTTCTGCGGCGCCGGCTCACGCCAGCGCAAAGGGCGGTGGTGCTCGACTGGCGGGACCGGGGCCTGCGCACCGGCTGGGGCGCGCTCGCACGGTTCAACTCGGCGCTCATGGCCCGCACCGCGCTGCTCATGGCGGTGGTGACGTTCGTGGCGTCGGTGGGATCCCGGTTCGACACGGAGACGCTCGCGGCGAACGCGATCATGCTCCAACTGATGCACGTGTCGTCGTACGCACTCGACGGCTACGCGAACGCCGCAGAGGCTCTTGCTTCGCACTCCGCTGGCAGGGCCGACGCTGGGGGACTGAACGCCGCGGCGCTGGCCTCCGCGCTGCCGATGGTGGTGATCGCCGCGTCGTTGGCCGGGGTCTACTGGCTGGGAAGGCACGGAATCCTGACGGTGCTGACGGACTTGCCCGACGTGAGATCCACCGCGCTCGACTACTGGGCGTACATCGCGCTGCTGCCATTGCTGTCGTGGGGAGCGTGGTGGCTAGACGGCATCTACCTGGGGGCCGGCAAGTCAGGACTGATGCTGGCGTCCATGCTGGTCTCGACGCTGTTCGTGTTCCTGCCGATCCTTCTGCTGGGAGCCCACATCAACGGTTCGCTCACGAATGACCATGTGTGGCAGGCCTTTCTTGGCGTCAACGTGGCCAGGCAGGTCACGCTCGCGGTGCTGTACCCACGGCTGGTCAAGACCCTGGCATAGGGCACATGATCTCGTGATCGGGAACACTCTGGAGCTGCTTTTGCTTGAATAGGACATGGCCGACACCGTTGTAGACCACGCCCACGCCATTGAGGCCCCCACGCTTGACCGCACGGCGACGGACGGCCTGCGGGTCGCGGCCGCCGCACTCGTGTGTGGCGCCGCCGTCTTGCTGTTCGCGGTTCACGTCCGGCCGTGGGGCTACGTCCCGCTGGTGGCGGGGGTGGTACTCGCATGGTTGATTGACCGCTTCCTTGCGCGCGATCTCACGCTGATCGCGCTCGGCCAAGTCATCATCTCCACCATCTCGCTCAAGGCGGACCTCTCCAACGCCGGGATCGCGAGGTTTGCTGCTGCGCTCGGTCTGGCGGTGCTCATTCCCTACGCGCTCTCGCGCTGGGTGCTACGTGACCACGCGATCCGGTTTCCGATGCGCGGCGGCTGGCCATGGACGCGCGCGCAATGGGGGTACATCGGCGTGGTCGTGGTGGCCGGTTACCTGATCCTGCCGTACTACTTCATCGGCTCAGGCGTGTATCGCAATTGGCCGGAGGCGACCGGTGCCGACGAGATTGGCCGGCTCTTCGTCGGCGTCAACGCTGTGGGGATATGGGACGAGCTCTTCTTTGTGGCCACGGTCTTCACCCTGCTGCTGCGTCATTTCCCTGTGTGGCTCGCCAACGCGCTTCAAGCGCTCGTGTTCGTGTCGTTCCTGTGGGAGCTTGGCTACCGCGAGTGGGGACCAGTGCTGACAGTGCCGTTCGCGCTGATCCAAGGGTGGATCTTCTCGTGGGCGCGGTCGCTGCCGTACGTCGTCACGGTGCACTTGTTGTTTGACGCCGTGGTGTTCGGCGTGCTGGTGCATGCCCATCACCCGGATCTGCTTGACGTCTTTGTGACGGCTCCCTAGGAGTCGCCCGGCCACGTTCGGTGCTTCCTAGCAGTGCATGAGTGTACGAATCGCGGTTCAGGTGTTCACTCATGCACTTCCAGGATGCACGGGCCGGAGTCGGCGTGGGGACGCAGGGGGGCAGGGCTCAGTCGCCCAGCCACGCTCGCGTGCCGAACGATCGGATGGATCGGCCCGCGACCTCGGACGCGTAGGCGAGGTCGGCCTCGAAGCGCTCGTGGTCCCAACCGTGCTCCGCGATCCGCCCAGTGAGTGCGCCGTGGAAGAAGTCCCCGGCGCCGCTCGTGTCCACCGCGTCAACCGGTTCCACCGCGACCGTTGCTCCAGGCACGGCGATTCCCTCCGCTCCACGCGTCACCGCGGCGCCCGCGACGCCGTGATCCAGGAGGTAAGCGAGCACCGCCTCCGCATCCCGCGTGACGCCCGGTGGGGCGAAGTCGCGCGACACCACCGCGACCGTGCTGGCGCGCAGCACATTGGGGGTGTGGGGTTTGAAACTGCCCAGGTCAGCCACGACCGGGACGCCTCGCGCACGTGCGGCCGCCGCAATGGGCAGGGCAAGGGCGGGGTGGTAGCCGTCGAGCTGGACCGCGCCCACGCCGTCAAGCAGTTTCTCGACGACGCCGGGTGCCAAGGGGCGTGCGCCGGCAGCAGACGCCGACGACGAGGGGGAGACGACGGCCCTGTCACCGCTGCCACGCGACACCAGAATCGATGCGACCACAGCGTCGGCGTCGGTGTGCACGGCCCTGACCGTCACGGAGCAGGACTCGAGGTCGGCGCGAATGATGCCCGCGATCGGGCCTTCTGGCAGCGCGGTCACCAACGTCACCGCCGCGCCGAGGTGGGCGGCAGCCACGGCGGCGTTGGCCGCGGGGCCCCCTGCCGCGACCACGGAGTCGAGCGCCACCGTCTTCTCGTTCGAAGCAGGTGGGCGTTCCACCAACTGGATCACGTCGAGCGTCGCCAGGCCCACGAAGAGGCACCTCATGGTCATCGCGCCGCGAAGGCTAGTCGGCCAGCGAGGCCCACATAGGCGGCCGCGAAGCCGCGGCGCATCCAATGGACCACCGGCGGGCGCGACAGCACGTGCTCTCTGACGGCCGACGCGAAGAGTCCGTATCCCGCGAACACCACGAAGGTCATGGCCATGAACACCGCACCAAGGCCCACCATGGCCCGCCACGGCGCGGGATCGCTGGATGCCACGAACTGCGGCAGGAACGCGAAGAAGAACACCGTGAGTTTGGGATTGAGCAGATTGATGAAGACGGCGCGACGCACGATGCGCCACGCGGGCGCGCTCGCGCCGTCGGGGGCAGGGTGGAGGTCACTACGGTCGCGCCACGTCAGCCACGCGAGATACAGCAGGTAGGCCACCCCAGCCCACTTGAGCGCAGAGAATGCGACGGCGGAGGCATGCACGACCGCTGCGAGGCCAGTGATGGCTGCGACGAGGTGCGGAACGATGCCGACCGTGCAACCGAACGCTGCCACGGTGGCCGCGCGTCTGCCCTGGCCCAGGCCGGTGCTGATCGTGTACAGCGCCCCGGTGCCGGGAGTCACCACGACCGCGAGTGCGGTGATGAGGAACGCGACGCTCATGCGGCGAATGCTACCTGGCAAGGCGCGCGGGGTGGCTGACGGCGGGGGTCGACGCAAACATGGGGCACGATAGTGACCATGACGGATTCCCTTCGCGTCGACGGTGGTCGTCCCCTGGTGGGCGAGATCACCGTACGCGGTGCCAAGAACTTTGTTTCCAAGGCCATGGTGGCCGCGCTGCTGGGGTCCACCCCTTCGGTGCTGCGCAACGTGCCCCAGATCCGTGACGTCAAAGTCGTCTCGTCGTTGCTGAGCCTGCACGGGGTGGGCGTTGCCTACGACGTCGACACCGGCGAACTCACGATGGACACGTCGCAACTCACCGCCGCGGATGCCGCGCAGATCGCGGCCCATGCCGGATCCTCTCGCATCCCGATTCTGTTGTGCGGGCCCCTCCTTCACCGGCTCGGCGAGGCGGTCATACCCGACCTGGGCGGCTGCCGCATCGGCGACAGGCCGATCGACTTCCACCTGGAGATTCTCACCAAGTTCGGGGCCACCGTCACTCAAGGCGAAGACGGTCTTCACCTGAGCGCACCCGGAGGGCTCCGAGGCATCAGGCACGAGCTCGAGTTCCCCTCCGTTGGCGCCACCGAGCAGTTGCTGCTCACGGCGGTGCTGGCGGAGGGCGTGACGACCCTGCACAACGCTGCGGTCGAACCCGAGATCAAGGACCTCATCGACACGCTGCAGAAGATGGGCTCGATCATTTCGGTCGATACCGACAGGTCCATCACCATCGAGGGCGTCAAGAGGCTCACTGGATTCGACCACGTGTCACTGACCGACCGCATCGAGGCAGGGTCGTGGGCCGCTGCAGCACTCGCCACGCGCGGCGACATCCTGGTGAGGGGCGCCCAACAGCGTCACATGGGCATGTTCCTGAATGTGTTCCGCAAGGTGGGGGGCGAGTTCGACGTGACCACCGACGGGATCCGGTTCTACCACCCGGGAGTCGACCTCAAGCCGATCGCTCTGCAAACCGACGTGCACCCAGGGTTCATGACGGACTGGCAACAACCGTTGGTGGTGGCGCTGACCCAGGCGAAGGGCCTCAGCATCGTCCACGAGACCGTCTACGAAAATCGCTTTGGCTTCACCGACGCCCTGGTGAAGATGGGCGCCCAGGTGCAGTTGTATAGGGAGTGCCTTGGCGACAAGAAGTGCCGCTTCGGCCAACGGAACTTCAAGCACTCCGCGGTGATCAGCGGGCCCACCCCCCTCCGGGCTGCCGACATCGAAGTTCCGGACCTCAGGGGCGGCTTCTCTCACTTGATCGCGGCACTCGCGGCTGAGGGAACGTCCACCGTGTCCGGCATCGGCATCATTGATCGCGGTTACGAGAACTTCCGCGCAAAGCTGACGGCGCTCGGCGCGAGCGTCGAGGCGTAGGGGCCATGGTCAAGAGAATCCCCTTGCGACAGCCCCGCGGAAGGCTGTATCGGGCGTCGGCCTGTGTGATTCGGTCAGCGTTGCGCCTGACCACCCGCAAGGACTGGCACGGCATGCACGACATGCCTGCAGAGGGCGGCTTCATCGCCGTCTCCAACCACGTGACGTACGCGGACCCGCTGACGCTCGCCCACTTCCTGTACAACTCAGGCTATGCGCCGCACTTTCTGGCAAAGTCGCCGCTGTTCGAGGTGCCCATGTTCGGGACGATTCTGCGCAAGACGGACCAGATCCCTGTGCACCGGGGTACGGTGCGCGCCAAGGACGCGGTGGACACTGGCATGAAGGTGCTCGACTCTGGGGGAGTGATCGCCATCTTCCCTGAGGGCACCCTCACGCGCGACCCCGACCTGTGGCCGATGGTCGCGCGTACCGGCGCTGCGCGCATGGCGCTCCTCACAGGAGTGCCAGTCATCCCAGTGGCACAGTGGGGCGCACACCGCCTGCTCGGCCGCTACAGCAAGGTTCTCAAGCCGTTCCCGCGCAAGCGCATCACGGTGATGGCTGGCCCACCCATCGAGCTCGACGACCTTCGCGCCAGGCCGCTTGACAATGACTCCTTGCGAGAGGCGAGCACCCGCATCATGGACACGCTCACCGTCATGGTCGAACAGATGCGCGGAGAGAAGGCGCCCGTCGTGCGCTTCGACATGCGGAAGAAGACCGGCTGATGCGCGCCGCCGTGTTGGGCGCAGGGGCGTGGGGGACCACGTTTGCGGCGGTGCTCGCCGACGCGGGTTGCGACGTGATGCTGTGGGGACGCGACGAAGGCGTCGCGCAAGAGATCCTTGCGACGCACCGCAACGAGCGCTTTCTGCCCGGCATCGTCTTGCCTCGCGGCGTGGTGGGAACGACCGACGCTGGGGAGGCTCTTGAGGGCGCGGAACTTGTCGCGGTCGCCTTGCCCTCGCAACGGGTGCGGGGCATCGTCGCGCCGTTCGCTTCGCTGGTGCGTCGCGACGCGATCGTCGTGTCGCTCATGAAGGGCATCGAGAGGGGCACTCTCGATCGCATGAGCGAGCTGCTGGGGCAGACCTGGGACGTCGAGCCTGAACGCCGGGCCGTGGTTTCCGGCCCCAACCTCGCCAAAGAGATCGCCGCCAAGCAGCCCACAGCCACCGTGATTGCGTCGCAGTCTGAGGCGACCGCTGAGGCAGTGGCCAGGGCGACCGCATCCGGCTACTTCCGTCCCTATACGAATACCGATGTGATGGGCGTGGAACTGAGTGGCGCCTACAAGAACATCATCGCGGTCGCCGTGGGCATCGCGGACGGCATGGGGTTCGGGCACAACACCACCGCCACGGTGATGACGAGGGGGCTTGCCGAGATGACACGGCTGGGGTTGGCGCTCGACGCCAAGCCCGACACGTTCTCCGGGCTTGCGGGCATGGGAGACCTCATTGCCACGTGCGCCTCCCCGCTGTCGCGCAACCACACGCTCGGTGCGCACATCGGCGCAGGCTCCGAGCTCGCCGAGGCGATCACGCTCACGGGAGGCACGGCAGAGGGCGTCACCACGTCTCAATCGATTCAGGAGTTCGCCACGTCACACGGAGTGGACGTCCCCATTTGCACCGCAGTGGTCGCGATGCTTCACGACGGTCAGCCCAAGGAGGCGGTGCTGGGGGCGCTCTTGGCCCGGCCGCGCAAGGCGGAGGGCGTATGAGCCAGCCGCGTCGCACGGTGGCCATCCTGTTTGGCGGGCGGTCGTCGGAACATGAGGTGTCGTGCACCACCGCAGGCGGCGTGCTGGGCGCGATCGACCGTGACCGTTGGAACATCCTCGCCGTCGGCATCGGCCGCGACGGATCCTGGACGCTTCAGAGCGACGACCCTTCCGACTGGGCCCTCACGGACGACGGCATGCCCCACGTCGTGCCCAGTCGCCATGGGGTGCTGCTTCCTGCCTCCGCTGACACGTCGACGTGGCGGCAGGCGGAGGACGGCGTCGTGACCGCATTGGCCGACGTCGATGTCGCCTTCCCGCTGCTGCACGGCCCGTGGGGAGAGGATGGCACCGTTCAAGGCGCGTTGGAACTGGTCGACGTGCGCTACGTCGGTTCGGGCGTGCTGGCCTCCGCCATCGGGATGGACAAGCAGTTCATGAAGGCCGCGTTCAGGGCGCGAGGGCTTCCCGTCGCCGACGACGTGGTGATCTCCCCTGGGGAGGTGCCTGCCGACTTCAGGGACAGTATCGAGGCGCTCGGCTATCCCGCGTTTGTGAAGCCTGCGCGCGCTGGCTCCAGCATGGGAATCTCCCGCGTGGACTCGTGGGACGGGATCGAGGCTGCGGTTGCCGATGCGGTGAAGCATGATCCCAAGGTGTTGGTGGAGCGCGGCATGAGCGGGCGGGAGATCGAGACCGCAGTGCTGGGGGCACGCGATGGGGTTCGCACCTCGATGCCGGGCGAGATCGTCACCGGCGGCGACCACCGGTTCTACGATTTCCAGGCCAAGTACTTCGATTCCGCCCACGTGCGGCTCGACTGCCCGGCAGACATTCCTGCGGACGACGCTGCACGCATCAGGGCGCTCGCCGCACGTGCGTACGCTGCCGTCGCTGCAGAGGGCATCGCGCGCGTTGACGTGTTCTACGCCCCAGACGGCACCGTCACGGTGAACGAGATCAACACGATGCCTGGATTCACGCCCACCAGCATGTATCCGCGCATGTGGGCCGAGGCGGGGATCAGCTATCCGGAACTGATCGAGGAACTGCTCGAGGCCGCTCTGTCGCGTTCGACGGGGCTGCGCTAACACCAACGAAAGGAGCGGGCACCATGCCAACCATCGCCATTGTGGGGGCCGGACCGGGTCTGGGAGGCGCGGTCGCGCGCAGGTTTGGGCGCGAGGGCTACCAGGTCGCGCTCATCTCGCGTGATCAGGCCAAGCTCGACGCGCTCGCCCAAGAACTCGCTTCCGAGGGGGTCACTGCGCGCGGTTTCGCGGCCGACGTGCTCGAGCCTGCCGCGCTCGCCAGCGCGCTCTCCGCGGCCGCCTCGGAGCTGGGCGCCATCACTGTGCTGCAGTACAGCCCGCTGCCGTTCCGCACCTTCCTGAAGCCCGTGTTGGAGACCCCTCCTGAACTCGCTCTTGAGGCTCTGCAATTCTCGCTTTTCGGCCTGATGCACGCGGTGGACGCCGTGCTGCCCGCCATGCGCGAGGCAGGGGCGGGCAGCATCGTGCTCATCAACGGCGGTACCTCTGTGAAGGCCCGCGCCGACTTCGCTGGCACGTCGATCGCCTTCCCCGCCGAGAGCGCCTACGGCGAGATGCTTCACGACGCTCTCGCGGACGAGGGCATCCACGTGAAGCAGCTTGTGATCCCTGGTGCGATCCCCAAGCTGCAGCTGGACAACGGCATCGACGATGTGGCTGAGCGCATCTGGTTGCTGCACGCCACGCCTGGCCCGTTCCGCGAGATGCTCATCCCGCTCGAGCACGGCCAAGAGTAGGGCGTCGGCGCCAGCGCACGCCTGGGCCGCTAACGGCACTCCAGGCCGTTGGGGTCCGCGAGCATTGCCGATGGGTTCAGTTGTGCCAGGAGTTCACCCACCGCCTGGTCAGCACGGACCTTGGGGATCACCACCTCCATCGCTGGGTCACGCCCAAAGGCCGTCGCGCGCCACACGTCGTCCTCCTCGATGACGAGCCAGTCGGCTGAAGCCGAGGGTGTGTCGATCGCGACGCAGCGTTCGTCCGAGGGGCCGGGAACCTCCACGCCGCAGCGGACGATGATGCGTGACTCGTTTCCGTAGGCGGCGGTGGCCTGCGACGACGTTTCTTGGCGAACAAGCCCTCCCACCTCGTCGGGAATGCCCAGCATGACGTCCGCGCATCGCGGGTCTGCAGCGTAGGGCGCTGCGTCCACCACCACCGGAGAGGCGCACGCCGAGACGGTCAGGGCGAGGCCAGCTACCAGCAAGGGAAGTGAGCGGCGCATGCGACCAGCCTAGGCCGCCGCTCGGTAGTCTGTGGGGGACCCCAAGGAGATCATGAACACCCAGGATTCAGTGCCGTTGCTCGTCAACCCAGACGAGCCCCTCGAGAAGCCGTCGCCGTTGCGGCACTGGACGGTTCCGCTGCTCATCAACCTTGCCGTCGCCGTCGCCGTGCTCGTGGTGATCGAGAGTGGGCTGCGCTTCGCGGTGGCGGCGGTGCTGGTCGCCGGTGGGTTCGTGACGGCACGCACGTATTGGGTGTCGGGAGAGCTGGCGACCGGTCGCATCTCCCTGCTGGACGGACGCACGCGAGAGGGCGCGTGGCAACTTGCTGGCCTGTCCAACGTGGTCTCGCTTCGCAAGTGGGTTCCTTTCACCGGCGGAGGCGAGCTCACGCTGACGCGCACCGGCCCGGAGGGTGCACGCGCCTACATCGTGTCCGACGGCCGTAGCTCGACGGGGTTCCGTTCCGCAGTGGACTGGGACAAGAGATCGGCTGCCCCCCTGATCGAGGCCGCCCGCGAGCACGGCTACACCGTACGGTTCGAGGAGTGACGTGACGACGATTGGAGAGCTGGGCGAAGACGCACTGATCGACCTCTTCGCACCCCGGCTTCCCCAGACAGACGCCGCGCTGTTGGGGCCAGGCGACGACGCCGCGGTGCTGTCCGTTGACGGGGACCTGGTGGTCTCGTCCGACGTCCTCATCGAGAACCGGCACTTCCGACGCGAGTGGAGCACCGCCGCCGACGTGGGCTGGCGTGCGGCCATGCAGAACATCGTCGACATCGACGCGATGGGTGCCGTGCCGACCGCCCTCCAGGTGACGCTCGCCGCGCCGGCAGACACCGACGTGGAATGGGTGTTGGGCTTTGCCGACGGGCTTCGCGAGGCGTGCGAGCCGCACGGGGTCGGCGTGGTCGGGGGAGACCTGTCAGGCGCGAGCGAGATTGCCATCTCGGTGACGGCCATCGGGGAGACCCACGGAGTGGACCCCGTGACACGCGCCGATGCCATGCCAGGGGACCTTGTCGCCGTTTCCGCGCCGCTGGGCGCGGCCGCAGCAGGCTTTGCCCTGCTCACTGCTGGCCAGGGGCAGGGCCTCGAGGCGGTGGGCCTGTTCTTGCGTCCGCGCCCGCTGATCGGTGCCGGCCTTGAGGCGGCCCTGCGCGGCGCGACGGCCATGCTGGACGTGTCCGACGGACTGCTGCGCGACGCGGGCCGCATAGCGCGGGCGTCCGACGTGGGCATGGCGATTGACTCCGCATCCGTGCCGGTACACCCGGCGGCGACGGAGGCCGCCCGCGTGTTGGACGTCGACGCCCTCTCCTGGGCCCTCACAGGGGGCGAGGACCACTGCCTGTTGGCGACGTTCCCGGCGGGAGCCTTTCTGCCGGACGGTTGGACGCAGGTGGGCTCCGTTGTGGACGACTACCAAGGGGTGCGGGTGGACGGGGCCATTCCAGAGACGCTGGGGTGGGACCACTTCTCGTCCTGACCGCCGCGTCCCGGCTAGCCTGTGAGCGTGGCAGCAAAGGCAAGGCCCCGGCGGGTGGCTCTGGCTCTCGGCGCGGGCGGTGCGCGCGGATACGCGCACATCGGCGTGATCGAGCAGATCGAGGCGCGCGGCTGGGAAGTCATCGGGATCGCTGGCAGTTCGATGGGCTCCATCATCGGCGGGCTCTACATCGCCGGTGGCATGGAGAGCTATCGCGACTGGGTGGTTGGCCTTGGCAGGCGCGACGTGTTGCGCCTCATGGACCCAGGGAGGGGTGGCGCTGGCCTGCTGAAGGCCTCGAAGGTCATGTCCAAGGTGAGTGAGCACCTGGGCGACCTCAATATCGAGGATGCCAGGATTCCCTACACGGCCGTCGCCGTCGATCTGGTGAGCGAACGCGAGGTGTGGTTCACGTCCGGCCGCATGATCGACGCCATGCGGGCGTCAATGGCGGTGCCGTCCGTGTTCACACCGCTCGTGAAGCAAGGCATGGTGCTGGCCGACGGGGGCCTCCTCAACCCCGTGCCCGTGACGCCATTGGCCAACGTGCACGCCGATGCGATCATCGCCGTCAACTTGTCCGGCCCGGCTACCTCGTGGGGGACGGAGACGGCCGACGCTGGCGGTGGCTTTCGTATGCCCAAGCTCAGGCTGCCGTCGCTTCCGAATGTCATCGAGCCTGCGATTCGCTCCTTTGTGCCTCAGTTCGGAGGCCCTGAAGAACCCTTGCCAGAGGCCGTGGAGAAGCCGGCGTCGACGATCGGAACTCTCGAGGTAGTGGACCGCTCGTTCCATCTCATGCAGACGGCCGTGATGCGGTATCGGCTGGCCGCGTACCCTCCCGATGTGATGATCGACATTCCCGTCGACTCGTGCGGGACTCTCGACTTTCACCGGGCGTCAGAGTTGATCGACCTGGGCCGCGAGCGGGCTGATGCGGCTTTCGACGCGTGGCCGGCGTAGCCCTGCGGCTCGCCTTGAGACGGCGGTGGCAATCACGCCAGAAAACACAACGGGCGCCTTCCGCAGTGGAAGACGCCCGCGATGGGGTGAGTGAAAGCTCTTTAGGCGTTGCGCACAACCTTGCCGGCCTTGAGGCACGAGGTGCACACGTTGAGGCGCTTGGGGCTACCGGCCACCACAGCGCGCACGCGCTGGATGTTCGGGTTCCAACGGCGCTTGGTCCGGCGGTGTGAGTGCGAAATGGAGTGCCCGAAGGACGGGCCCTTGCCACAAACGTCGCAATTGGCTGCCACGATGGTTCTCCTAGAGTCTTGAGCGCGCGGTACCTCTTGAAGGTCGCGACACGATGAATGCCCGCGTCCGGGCAACCGCATTAGGGTATCCGAGAAGGACCCGGATTGCCAATCAGGCCTGACGCCCTCGCAGGCGTTCAGTCGCCACCACAGGAGGACCATGCCAGCCGAGTCGCACGAACTGCGTCACTGGCTTGCCTCAGGCGCGCATGCGGTCAAACGCGCGCGCAATCGACTGGACGCCATCAACGTCTTTCCCGTGCCGGATTCCGATACCGGCACCAACCTCTACCTGACGCTTCAGGAGGGCAACAGAGCCGTCGCAAAGCTGCCTCCCACCGCGAGTCACCGCGAAGTTGTCGCGGCCTTTGCGCGCGGGGCGCTGTTGGGCGCCCGCGGCAACTCAGGGGTGATCGTCTCTCAATACCTGGCGGCGTTTCTCACGCACGTGGACAAGGCAGGTGGGCTCAGCAACGCGAAGCCGGTGTCCATCGCCATGGCACTTCAGGAGGCGTCAGATGCCGCCTACGGTGCGGTGGGCGCGCCCGTCGAGGGCACGATCCTGTCCGTGGCTCAGGCCGCCTCGACCGGTGCGGCCGACGCGGTGGCGACCAAAGCAGACAGGAACGCCGTGATCGTCGCGGCGGTGGTGTCCGCGCGCGCTGCGCTGCGCTCCACAAGCGACGAACTTCCGGCGGCCAAGGCCGCCGGAGTGGTCGACGCTGGCGCTGCGGGATTGGTGCTCCAGTTGGAGATGCTGGCGGAGACGCTCGCGGGCAGTGGAGTGCTCCGGGATCTCGACTATGTCGAGTGGGAGCTCGCGTCGACCGGCAAGGGGGTCGTGGCCGTCCCCGCGCGCCATGAGGACCACGAGGCAGGCGGTGCCTACGAGGTGATGTTCGTGGCCACGACGCCAGAGCGCAGTCCCCACGCGAAGCCAGCACCGGATCACGAACTGACTCAGGCGCTGGCGGCGCTCGGCGATTCCGTCGCGGTCACGGCGAGCCACGGGCTGGTGCACGCCCACGTCCACACCAACGTGCCAGACCAGGCCGTCGAGGAGGGCATCGTCCGCCATGCTCGGCAAATCTTGGTGAGCGCCATCGCTCTGGGCCATGCGCGCGAGTCACACAATTCGCGGCAAGGCACGGGGATGGTGGCCCTCACGTCGTGCCCAGGGCTGGCGGCGCCGTTGGCCGATGCCGGTGCCGTCGTCCTTGTGGTGCCTGACCCCTCCAGGCTGAAGCGGCGGGAACTGAGGCGTGCCGTGCGGGAGGCGTCCTCCCACGGCGTCGTGATCGCCGCAGGCAACGCGCCGTTGCGCGCGGCCGCAGAGGAGCTAGCCGCGCGCAAGGGCGTCGATCGGGTCGTGGCGTTGCCCGCAGACCACGAGGCACACGTCATCGCGGCGATCGCGGCTGGCGCGACGGTCACGCCAGGCGAGCCGCTCGCCGAGGTGATGCGCCAGGCCCTGGCACGCTGTGATGTCGCGCGATCGAGTCCCGACGCTATCGACGACGACGCCGACAGGCTGTTGCAGCCTGACACCGAGGTGGTCACTGTCATCCTGGCGCGAGGCGTCTCGGACGCCACAGCGGACTCGGTCCGACTCTCGGCCGCGGCGGTGTGTCCGCACGCCGACGTGACGGTGTACCAGGGGGGACACTTGGAGCCGGGGGTGTTGATCGGCGTGGAGAGGGGCGCATGAGCGGGGTGCTGCAGCAGGCACTGTCCAAGGTGCTCGGCTCCCGCACGTCCGGTTCGCTCGCCAAGCTCGGCCTGGAAACCGTCGAGGACCTGCTGAGGCACTACCCGCGCAGGTACGGGGTGCCTGGGGAGCTGACCGACATGGGGGCGCTCGCCATGGGGGAGCACGTCACCGTGATGGCTCAGGTGCGCTCCACCACGGTGCGTCCGATGAGGTCGCGCGGTGGAGCCATGCTGGAGGCGATCGTCACCGACGGGCGCGACACCCTGCAGCTGACGTTCTTTGCCAAGCGCACCGGGGTGCTGAGAATGCACGAGGACAAACTGCGCGCCGGCCGCACCGGCCTGTTCACCGGCACCGTCGGCGACTACCGCGGGAGGCGGCAACTCGTCCACCCCGACTACCTCATCGTCGGCCTTGACGCCGCCGACGAGCAAGAGGCGACTCTCGAGGCGTCTCGCCCCATTCCGCTGTACCCAGCCGCCGCTTCCGTGCCGACGTGGCGCATCGGCCGGTCAGTGCGCACCGTTCTTGACCCGCTGACAGAGGCTGACGTCCCCGACCCGATTCCCCAGGCGCTACGGGAGCTCCACGGCTTGCCGACGTTGCTGGAGGCGTTGCGGGGAGTGCACGTGCCAGACGACCAGGACCACATCAAGCGCTCTCAGGCACGGCTCAAGTACGAGGAGGCGCTGGTGCTGCAGACCGCGCTCGCGAGGCGACGCGCGGACAGGGAGTCGCACTCTGCGGTGCCCCGTGTCGCGGTGACGGGGGGCCTTCTCGACGCCTTCGACGCGCGCCTGCCGTTCGCGCTCACCGACGGCCAGGTCACCGTGGGGCGGGAAATCTCCGCCGACCTTGAGCGACCCATGCCGATGCTGCGCCTGCTTCAAGGCGACGTGGGCTCCGGCAAGACCGTGGTGGCGCTGAGGGCCATGCTTGCGGTCGTCGACGCTGGGGGACAGGCGGCGCTGCTGGCGCCCACCGAGGTGCTCGCCGCCCAACACGAGCGCACCTTGCGCGATCTGCTGGGCCCCCTCGCGGAGGGCGGAACCCTTGGTGGGGCGCAGATGGCCACGCGGGTGGCTCTGCTCACCGGCTCTCAGGGGTCCGTGCGCAAGCGCCAGGGTCTCGCAGAGGCCGCGTCAGGAGCAGCCGGGATCGTGGTGGGCACTCACGCGTTGCTGAGCGAGACCGTCCAGTTCGCGGACTTGGGCCTGGTGGTGGTCGACGAGCAGCACCGCTTTGGCGTTGAACAGCGAGACCAGTTGCGCGCTCGCGGTAAGAGCGTGCCCCACACGCTCGTGATGACGGCCACGCCCATTCCACGCACCGTCGCCATGACGGTCTTTGGGGACCTGGAGACGTCGGTGCTGACGGAGCGGCCAGCCGGTCGCGCCGAGACCGTCACGCACGTGGTCCCCGCCGACAACTCCGCGTGGATGAGCCGCATCTGGCAGCGCGTGCGCGAAGAGGTCGACGCTGGCAGGCGGGCCTACGTGGTGTGTCCGCGCATCGAGGGGGACCAGCCGGAGGACGATGCCGAGCCAGACCCGGTCGGCGACGACGCCTCCGTACCGCAGACTCCAGCGACCGACGCCCCCACCCTCGACATCCCGGAGGCGCCCGCGGTCCCGACTCGCCAACCGCTCGAAGCCGTCGTGGACGTCGCCGAGCGGTTGCGGGGCCTGCCAGCGATGGCTGGCATCGACATCGGCGTCATGCATGGGCGTCTCACGGCTGACCAGAAGGATGCGGCCATGGCGGCCTTCGCAGCCGGGACCACTCCCATCCTGGTGTCGACCACCGTCATTGAGGTGGGTGTCGACGTGACCCAGGCGAGCACCATGGTGGTGCTGGACGCAGAACACTTTGGGGTGTCGCAACTGCATCAGCTCCGGGGACGGGTGGGCCGGGGGAGCGAGCCGGGGCTCTGCCTGCTCGTCAGCCACGCGCAAGAGGGGAGTTCCTCGCTGGAACGGCTCACCGCGGTCGCGTCAACGAGCGACGGCTTCGCGCTTGCCGAGAAGGACCTTGAGTTGCGTCGCGAGGGCGATGTGCTCGGTGCCGCCCAATCCGGTGGGCGCAACTCGCTGAGGCTGCTGCGGGTGGTGCGCGACGCCGAGGTGCTGGCGACAGCCCGCGAGGACGCTCGCGTCCTGATCGATGCCGACGCCGCGCTTGAGAAGGCGCCGGCGCTCGCCGAGGCCATTGGCGCGTGGCTCGGCGAGCGCGAGGACTTCCTCGAACGCGCCTAGGAATCCACGACGTGGCGGCGCGGCTTTGCTCAAGAACTCTCGGGACCCGACGATAGGCTCAGCACAGAGCGTTTTCGAAACACTTAGGCGGAGGTCCCATGACGAGGCGATTCCTGTGCGGGACCGTGACGCCGCTGAGGTCCAGGGGCGCGTGAAGTGCGAGGGGGCACGGGGGTGCGGCTAGGGAGTCAGCGACGAGCGACGCGGCGTGCCGGTGTTGCTGCCGACTCTCGCGCCGGACGCCTGGAGGCTCAGCGTGCTGCGCAAGCGGTCACGACGCGCGTCAGCGTGGGCCTGTTCGTCGTGGCGACCGCCGCCGTGACGTTGCTGGTCGCCCTGAGTGGGGGCGCTCCCAGCACCCTCGCTCACCTCTACTACGTGCCCATTCTGTACGTGGCGGTGCGGCACGGCGCCAGGGCGGCCGTGGCGGCAAGCGTGGTTGCCGGCGTGGTCGTAGGCCCGCTGATGCCGTCGTCCGTCGTTGGCGCCCAGCATCAGGAGCTTGGCTCGTGGCTCGTCAGAATGGCCCTCTTCGTGCTCGTCGGCCTCGTCGCCGCCACGCTCGCGAAGTCACAATCGCGCCCGCTGGACGTGATGGTGCGCGATGTCTTCGTGGCACGGGGTCTGCGCGCCGCGGTGCGGCACAACCAGACGCGAGTCCACTTCCAGCCGCTGATCGACCTCACCACGGGTGACGTGATCGGGTTCGAGGCTCTGTGCCGGTGGAGCGACTCCAAGGGCAGGTCAATACCCCCTGACCGGTTCATCCCAGAGGCGGAGCGCACTGGGGTGATCACGGCTCTGGGAACGCGGGTGCTCCACCAGGCGACGGACCAAGCCCAGTTGTGGGCCGACGAGGGACGCACGGGGCTGCTGGTCACGGTCAACGTGTCGGCCGTGCAGTTGACCGACCCCGCGTTCTTGGAGGGCCTGGTCAAGGTGGTCCGCAGTCAATCCTCCGCGTCGTTCCAGTTGTGCCTCGAGATCACGGAGACCGCGATTATCGCGGACCCTGTCCGAGCTCTCGCGACCTTGCGTGCGGCGCGGGACTTGGGAGTGACCATCGCGGTGGATGACTTCGGTACGGGACAGTCCTCCTTGGAGTACCTGGCCGAGTTCCCGATCGACATCATCAAGATCGACAGGTCGTTTGTGGCCGCCCTCGGCACCGATCCCAAGAGCCACGCTCTCGTGCGAGCGATGGTGCAGATGGCTCATTCGCTCGGAGCCCTCACCATTGCCGAGGGGATCGAGGAGCCAGAACAACTGGAGGCACTCAGGGCGCTTGGATGCGCGATCGGTCAGGGCTTCCACTTGGGGCGCCCGAGCGACGCAGACGCGGTTGACTGGCAAACTAGGGAGATGACCAAGGCGAGCGTCGACTCCACCGGCGCGGGCAACTAGACCTCGCACAGCCCTGGTCCCCGAACCCCAAGGAACTTGAGCGATGAACGACGCCTGGCCACTCATGCCAAGCGTCGTGGCGCTCGCGGCGGCCGTGGTCGTGCTCGCGTTTGCAGGAACCCGTCTTGCACACGTGGCCGATGACATCGCCGAGCGCACCGGCATGGGCAAGGCGACTGCGGGAGCTCTGCTGTTGGGCGGGGTCACGTCGCTCACAGGGATTGTCACGACCGCGACGGGCGCGCTGGCAGGCGACGCCGACTTTGCGCTCGCGAACCCGTTGGGTGGCGTCGCCATTCAGTCGGTGTGGATCGCAATCGCAGACCTCATGTATCGGCGCGCCAACTTGGAGCACGCTGCCGCCTCCCTGCCGAATCTGCTGCAGTCCATGGTCTTGGTGGCTCTGTTGTCGTTGCCCATCATCGCGTACGCCACGCCCGACTTGTCGTGGGGGTGGTTCCACCCGCTGACGCTCGCCATCCCCGCGTTCTACTTCTACGGCCTACGGTTGCTCAAGTCCGTCGAGGACGCGCCACAGTGGCGCCCCAGACAGACAAGGACCACGGGGGATGAGGCGGGCGAGGCACCCAGTGCCGCGCCCCTGTCGCGCCTGTGGCTGGCCTTCGCTGGCCTCGGCGCGGTGGTGGCCCTCACGGGTTGGGTGGTGGCGCGTGCGGGCCTCGGCGTAGTGGCTGCGACCGGCATCCCTTCCGGGGTCACCGGATTCACCATCACGACGGCCATCTCTTCGCTACCCGAACTCATCACCTTGATCGCCGCCGTGAGGATGGGCTCGATCACCATGGGCGTAGGCAACATCATCGGCGGCAACGTCTTTGACACCCTCATGATCGCGGTCGCCGACCTGTTCTTCCTGGAAGGCTCGATCTACGCGAACGTAGGCCCCGCCGCGCCAGTGCTCTTGGGAGGAACCATCCTCATCTCTGCGGTGCTCGCCGTTGGCCTGGTGGTCAGGGACGAGAGAGGCATCGGCTTCGAGGGCTTTGCGATCCCTGGTGTGTACGCCGGCACCGTCGCCTTCGCCGTCATCGCATCGTGACGGCGCAGACAGCGTCGTACGCTACGTGCATGACGCGCATCATCGCTGGAGAAATCGGTGGCCGGAAGCTGGCGGTTCCCAAGTCCGGAACTAGGCCCACCTCCGATCGGGTGCGTGAGGCCATCTTCTCGCGCCTCGATCATGCCGACGCGTTGCGGGGCGCCCACGTGATCGACCTCTATGCAGGCTCTGGAGCGCTCGGAATCGAGTCGCTGAGCAGGGGAGCGGCCGAGGCCACCTTTGTCGAATCCGCCACGCCAGCCGTGCGGGTGATCCAGTCGAACGTCAAGGAACTTGGACTCGGCACGCGCGCCACCGTGGTGCGCGAACGGGCTCTACCCTTTCTGGGGCGCGCGGCCGCACAGTGGACCATCGCCTTCCTCGACCCGCCGTACGACATCGCGCAGGGCGATCTGACACCCGTCCTCGAAGCGCTCGTGCCTCACCTGGCAACCCACGCGACAGTGGTGCTGGAGATGTCTTCCCGCCGCCCCACTCCCGAGTGGCCGCAGGGCCTGGACATCGTCCAGAGCAAGGCGTACGGCGAGACCACTGTCTACTTTGCCGAGCGCGTGCGCTAGGTTGCGAATCATGGCCACTGTTGTCTTTCCAGGATCCTTCGACCCGATCACTCTGGGTCACGTCGACATCGCGGTGCGCGCACGCCAGCTATTTGACAGGGTGGTGATTGCCGTGGCGCACAACTCCACCAAGTCGCCCCTGCTTGACGTCGACACGCGCGTGCGCGTGGCGCAACTGGCCGTATCGCACGTCGAGGGCGTGGAGGTCGCAGCCACCGAGGGACTTCTCGTCGACTTCTGCGAGGCTCAAGGCGCCGTCGCCATCGTCAAGGGTCTACGCGGCGGCGCCGACTACGACGTGGAACGCCCGATGGCGCTGATGAATCGCTCGCTCAGCGGCATCGAGACGGTCTTTCTCACGGGAGACAGCGCTCTGGCCCACATCGCCTCATCGCTGGTGAGGGACGTGGCGCGACACGGCGGCGATATCTCTGGCTACGTTCCACCTGGCGTGGAGACGGCCGTGCTCGAGGCGCTCCGCGGAGAAGACTAGGTCCGCAGTTTGAGTTCACGGCGTTCCATCGCGTAAGATCGTCTGCTGGCCCGCCGGACACTACCGGGCCGAGGTCCAAAGGGACCGTTAGGACATGGAGGAGCGTGTGAAACACTCTCCCGAAGCCGATACCGACTTTCGCATTCACGTGCGTGACTTGGTGCGCAGGCCAGGTACTCATCGCGAGTACTCCCGTGAACTGACAGTCAGCGATGCCCTCGGTACGGACGTGATCGGGGTTCCTGTGGGAGCCGCCGCGACGCTGAGCATTCAGTGCGAGGTGGTCACCGATGGAATCTGGGTCAGCGGCACCTTCTCAGCGCGAGCGACGGGGGAGTGCGGTCGCTGTCTGGACGAGGTGAATCTTGACCTCGAGGTTCCAGTGCAGGGTCTGTTTCTCTACCCCGACGCGCCGCGTGAAGAGGGTGACGATGCGGATGACGTGTTCGAGTTCGACGGCGAAAGCATCGATCTTGAAGGCGTCGTCAGGGATGCGGTGGTCACTAGCCTGCCGTTCACCCCACTGTGTGAACCGGACTGTCCGGGGCTGTGCGACCAATGCGGCGCGCGGCTCGCGAACGATCCGGACCATGCTCATGAGATACTCGACCCTCGATGGTCGGCACTAGAAAGTGTGAAAGACAGCCTCGGGCTGTCTGACAAGGAAGAGAGTTAGCCGTGGCTGTTCCCAAGCGCAAGATGTCGCGCAGCAACACCCGCTCGCGTCGTTCGCAGTGGAAGACGACTGCTGCCAACCTCACGACGTGCCCCTCGTGCAAGGCAGACAGGTTGTCGCACGCGGCATGCCCGTCCTGCGGCGCGTACAACGGTCGCCAGTACGCCGAGGCGTTGCGTACCGAGCACGAGGCGTAAAGCCTCTTCTCGGGCTATCCCGTGAGTGCTCCTGGCCCCCAAGCGGCGGCCATTCTCACTGAGCGGCTCGGTGTCTCCGTCGACCCCGAGTTGCTCGTGCTATCGCTGACTCACCGTTCGTTTGCGTACGAAAACGGCGGCCTGCCCACCAACGAGCGCCTCGAGTTTCTCGGCGACTCCGTACTCGGCGTCGTCGTCACGGACCGCCTCTACCGCGACCACCCTGAACTGGCAGAGGGAGACCTGGCCAAGATTCGGGCATCATGCGTCTCCCAACGAGCGCTCGCGATCGTAGCCAGAGCGATCGATCTTGGCTCGTTCGTGCTGCTGGGCAAGGGAGAACTCTCCACAGGAGGCCCCGACAAGGATTCGATCCTGTGCGACACCCTCGAGGCGGTGTTTGGTGCCGTCTATCTCACTCATGGGATCGACGTGTCCCGTGACGTGATCCTGCGGCTGGTTGGACCGTCGCTCGAGCAGGCCGCCACCGCTGGCGACGCGCTCGACTGGAAGACCGCGCTTCAAGAGGCCTGTTCCGCTTTTGGCCTGCCTGGGCCGGTGTACGAGGTCACCGGTGTGGGCCCCGACCACGCGAGGA
This sequence comes from Demequina sp., assembly GCF_016278775.1. Taxonomy (GTDB): domain Bacteria; phylum Actinomycetota; class Actinomycetes; order Actinomycetales; family Demequinaceae; genus Demequina. The sequence goes on from NZ_JADQBF010000089.1 coordinate 30,469, forward strand.
CGTTCACCGCTACCGTGCTGGTCGACGGCATCCCTCGCGGGACGGGCACGGGTTCCTCCAAGAAGGTCGCCGAACAGGAGGCCGCCGAGGTGGCCCACGGCGCACTCGCCACCCCCTAGTGCCAGAGCTTCCCGAGGTCGAGACGGTACGCGCCGGTCTTGAGGCTCTCGTCCTCGGCGCGACTGTGGTGGATGTTGAGATCCGGCGGGACTCGTGTGTGCGGCTGATGCCCGGAGGCGCCGCCGCGTTCGCCGACGCCGTGATCGGCGGTCGCATTGACGAGATCGCGCGGCGCGGCAAGTTCCTGTGGGTGCCACTGGCGGGGGACGACGCTGGCGTCCAGACGGCGCTGAGCGCTCACCTGGGCATGTCCGGGCAGTTCCGCGTCTTCGAGGACACTCCGCCCGAGGCGCATACCCACTGCCGTGCCCGGTTGTCGCTCACGCGGAACGGCACTCCGCTTACGCTGGACTTTCTTGACCAACGCACTTTCGGCTACCTCCACGCGGAAGGACTGGTCCCCACCACCGACCACCAGCCGGGAGGTCAGGGCACCGCGCGCAAGGCAGTGCCCGCCTCCGTCGCACATATTGCGCGCGATGCGCTTGACCCGCACCTCAGCGAGGCTGCGGCCGTGCGCGGCTTGCGGAAGGGCTCCCGCGCCATCAAGCAGGTGCTCCTCGATCAGACCGTAGTGAGCGGCATCGGCAACATCTACGCGGATGAGGCGCTCTGGCTCGCCCGAATCCAGCCCGAGCGCGAAGCGAACATGCTTACCGGTGTGGCGGCGCGCATGCTTCTGGACAGTGTGAAGGAAATCATGACGACCGCACTCGGGCACGGAGGCACCAGTTTCGACGCGCTCTACGTCAACGTGAACGGCGAGTCCGGCTACTTCTCGCGGCATCTGGCCGTCTACGGGCGCGCGGGACAGCCGTGCGAACGGTGCGGCGGGATGATCACCGTCGAACGCATCGGCGGCCGTTCCACACACTGGTGCCAGCGGTGTCAACGCCGATTCGCACGCAGGACCACCCGGGACTAGGACTCCCCGGACGTCGGACCCAGCGACATGCCGGGACAAGCGACGCCGTTCCGCACAACTCTCTGTAGGACCCGGGACCTTGGCCCCGATCAAACACGGGACCTCGGGTTAGCCTGAGGACATGAACAACGTCAGGGTTCTTGTCTTGGACGACCACGAGGTCGTACGCCGCGGCATCTGCGACATTCTCGACCGTGCTGAAGGCATCGAGGTTGTCGCGGAGGCCGGAACGGTCGCGCAAGCGGTCCGTCGCGCCGATGCGGTGCGTCCCGATGTGGTCCTTTCGGATCTGCGTCTTCCCGACGGCACAGGCCTCGAGCTGATCGCTCACGTGCGCCGTACCCTTCCCGACTGTCACATCATCGTGTTGACGTCGTATGACGACGATGAGGCCCGAAGCGCAGCCCGCACCGCGGGTGCCGACATGTTCCTTCCCAAGACCGCTGGCTCGCAGCAAGTGGTGGAGGCGGTGCGCCTCGCGGCCACCGGCAAGGAGCACGGCCAGCACATTCGTGTGCGCGACGACGAGGTGCTGGGGCGGCTGACGCCCATGGAGCGCCGCGTGGTCGAGTTGGTGGGCCAGGGCCTGGCGAACCGTGAGATTGGCGACGAACTCGGTATTGCCGAGAAGACCGTCAAGAACCACGTGACGTCCGTGCTGTCCAAGATGGGGCTGCAGCGCCGTACTCAGGTGGTTGCCTGGGCGACGCGGCGTCACGCCGCCTCCTTCCGCGGCTAGGCACTCTTCGGGTTCGTGCGCTTGCGAAGGCGTGGTCGCGTGCGCGCGGCTTCGGACAAGGCCGCGCTTCTCGATGCGACTCAACCTTTTAACCCGCTGATCCGTTGAAGTGTCGTGAGAGGAATCGCGAAACTCGGTGGGCCCAGGCAGTCGCCTCCGCGCGCCCCTGATCAGACCGTCGTCCTGGCGGGCGGTCGGGCTGACGCCGACGCCGAGTTCAGCGCGTTTGTGCGTGCCGCGTCGCCCGAACTAGGGCGCGTGGCCTGGTACCTCTGCGGCGATCCGGTGCGAGCCGAGGACCTCCTCCAGCACGCGCTGCTGCGCACCTATCTGGCATGGGGCCGGGTGCGCCACGGCGACCCGGTGGCCTATACACGACGCACTCTCACCAACGCGCGGATCGACGGGTGGCGCAAGAGTCGCCGAGAGACGCTCACCGCACCCCTGGCCATGCCGGACCCGCCGGCAGACGACGGCGCGTTGGCGCGTGCGGAGCAGGATCGGCTCGGCCGGGCCTTGCGCTCGCTCCCGCCCCGGCAGCGACGCGTCGTGGTGTTGAGGCACCTCCTCGACCTGAGCGAGGCGGACACTGCCGATGAACTTGGCGTGTCAGTCGGCACGGTCAAGTCGACCGCATCGCGTGGGCTCGCCCGCCTTCGCGAGTTGCTCGCAGAGCCGGCGGACTCCACGAGCCCACGAGGGAGCACACCGTGACCGATCATCCTCGTACGCCCCCTGGCGACGTCGAAGCGTTGCGTCACCAGTTTGCTCAAGCCGCACCGAGCATCGTCGCCAACCCCGACGCGGTGGTCAGGCGGGCGCGCCGCCGTCGCGCGTGGGTGCGCGCAGGGACGAGCGCAGGCGTGATTGCAGTCATGCTTGTCGCCGTGCTCGTGGTGCGGCCTTGGGGAGGCGCCCCTGGCCCTGCGGCGACCCTGCCCCCGCCGTCCGAACCCAGTCGAGAAGTCGAGATCCAGGTGGTCCCGGAGGCGGTGGCACCCGGTGAGGTGGTCACCGTGGTGCTCATCGCGAACGCCGACAACGGCCTGACGTTCGGCGTTGCGGCGCAACTCG
>NZ_JADQBF010000105.1 GCF_016278775.1 Demequina sp.
CCCACCGAATAGGACACTCATGACGACGACGTCAGACCGTTCCAGCGGCATTGCCGGCAGTTTTCTGGTCAACGCAGGCCGGTTCTTCACGCCAGGCAAGGTGTCCGACGACCTGCGCACGGTGACCCGCGAGGGCGGACGGGACGCCGACGCGTTCTACCGCGACCGCTGGAGCCACGACAAGATCGTGCGCAGCACGCACGGCGTGAACTGCACCGGTTCGTGCTCCTGGAAGGTCTACGTCAAGGACGGCGTGATCACGTGGGAGACGCAGCAGACCGACTACCCCTCCGTGGGCGCTGACAGCCCCGAATACGAGCCCCGCGGCTGCCCCCGCGGCGCCGCCTTCTCTTGGTACACCTACTCCCCCACGCGCGTGCGCTACCCGTACATTCGCGGCGTGCTGCTCGAGGCCTACCGGGCCGCCAAGCGCGAGCACCCTGATCCCGTGGACGCGTGGAAGGCAGTGGTGAGCGACCCCGAGACGCGCCAGCGCTATCACCGTGCCCGCGGCAAGGGCGGGCTGGTGCGCGCCTCGTGGGACGAGGCCAAGGAGATCGTGGCTGCGGCCCACGTGCACACCATCAAGGAGCACGGGCCCGACCGCGTGTTCGGCTTCTCCCCCATCCCCGCCATGTCGATGGCCTCCCACGCGGCAGGCGGCCGCTTCATCAGCATGCTGGGCGGCTCGATGCTCAGCTTCTACGACTGGTACGCGGACCTCCCCGTCGCCTCGCCACAGGTGTTCGGCGACCAGACAGACGTGCCGGAGTCGGCCGACTGGTGGAACGCGTCGTACCTCATCATGTGGGGCGCCAACGTGCCGGTCACGCGCACCCCTGACGCCCACTTCATGGCGGAGGCGCGCTACCGCGGCCAGAAGGTGGTCACCGTCTCGCCCGACTACGCGGACAACACCAAGTTTGCCGACGAGTGGATGAGCCCTCACCCCGGCACCGACGGCGCGCTCGCCATGGCGATGGGTCACGTGGTGCTCAAGGAGTTCTTCATCGAGCGCCAGGTGCCGCGCTTTGTCGAGTACGTCAAGAAGTACAGCGACCTGCCCTTCCTGGTGAGCCTCAAGGAGAAGGACGGCGCGTGGGTGCCCGACAAGTTCGTCACGGCCTCCGACCTGGGCGATACCAGCGAGAACGCTCATTTCAAGACCGTGCTGATCGACTCGGCCACCGGCGCTCCCCACGTGCCGAACGGCTCGCTGGGCCACCGCTTTGGCGAGGAAGGCGTCGGCAAGTGGAACCTCGACCTGGAGGGCGTCGAGCCGGCGCTGTCGCTGTTCGAGGCGAGCGACACCGAGGTGGCGGAGCTGCTACTGCCCCGCTTCGACCTTGGCCAAGAGCACAACGAGGGCGGCGGCGTGCACAGCCGCGGAGTGCCCGCGGGGCGGCTCAACACCGTCAACGGCGAGCGCCTTGTCACCACGGTGTTCGACCTCATGCTCGCGCAATACGGAGTGGGCCGCGAGGGCCTGCCGGGCGACTGGCCCACCGGCTACGACGACCCGACGCCGTACACGCCTGCGTGGCAAGAGGAGATCACCGGGGTGCCTGCAGCGATGGCCGAGCGCATCGGCCGCGAGTTCGCGCAGAACGCCGAGGACTCGGGCGGCCGCTCGATGATCATCCTGGGCGCGGGCACCAACCACTGGTTCCACTCGGACGAGACCTACCGCACATTCCTCGCGCTCATCACGCTCACCGGTTGCCAAGGCGTCAACGGCGGCGGCTGGGCGCACTACGTGGGCCAAGAGAAGTGCCGCCCCGTCACCGGCTGGGCGACCCTCGCGTTCGGACTCGACTGGATGAGGCCCCCGCGCCAGATGATCGGCACGGCGTTCTGGTACGTCAACACCGGCCAATGGCGCTACGACAACATGGGGCCAGACGCGATCTCCTCTCCCCTGGGCGAGGGCCGCTTCAAGGGACTGAAATCCATCGACGCGATCGCGCAGTCGGCGCGCTCGGGCTGGATGCCGTCGTACCCCACCTTCAATCGCAGCAGCCTTGACCTGGGCGACGACGTGGTGGCGTCTGGCAAGACCGCCGGCGAGTACATGAAGGACAAGTTGCTGTCCGGCGAGGTCAACTTCGCTGTCGAGGACCCGGACGCTGAACAGAACTGGCCGCGCGTGCTCACCGTCTGGCGTGCCAACCTCATCGGCTCCTCGTCCAAGGGCAACGAGTACTTCCTGCACCACCTGCTGGGCGCGGACAGCTCCATCCGTGCCGAGGAGGCGCCGGAGGACTCGCGCCCACGGGATGTCACGTGGCGCGAGGCCGCAGAGGGAAAGCTCGACCTGCTGGTCAGCATGGACTACCGCATGACGTCCACCGGGCTGTACAGCGACGTGCTCTTCCCCGCCGCCACCTGGTACGAGAAGCACGACCTGTCGAGCACCGACATGCACCCGTTCGTGCACGCCTTCACCCCAGCGATCAACCCGCCGTGGGAGACCAAGAGCGACTACGACACGTTCCAGGAGCTCGCGCGCTCCGTCACGGACCTGTCGGTCGGTCACCTGGGCAAGCGCACCGACCTGGTGGCCGTGCCCCTGCTCCACGACACGGCCGACGCCATGGCGCTACCCAGCGGCATCGTCGGCGATTGGAAGACGGGTGAGGTCGACCTGATCCCCGGCAAGACCGCGCCCAAGTTTGTGCTGGTCGAGCGGGACTACTCGCAGTTTGCGGACAAGATGTCGGCGCTCGGCCCGCTCGTGGAGAAGCTCGGCACCAACACCAAGGGCGTGGCGGTGTTCCCCAAGCAAGAGGTGGAGCTGCTGGGAAGCATCAACGGCGTCATCCCGAATGGCCCGGCGGCCGGGCGTCCGTCGCTCGTCACCTCGGTGCACGCGTGCGAGACGATCCTCGCGCTGTCGGGCACCACCAATGGGCGCGTGTCCGTCGAGGGCTTCAGGGATCTGGAGAAGCGCACCGGTCAGCGCCTGGCGGACCTCGCGGAGGATCACGAGGGAAGCCGCATCACGTTTGCTGACACGCAAGCGCGTCCCGTTCCCGTGATCACCAGTCCCGAGTGGTCCGGCAGTGAGCACGGCGGGCGCCGCTACACCGCGTTTGCGATCAACGTGGAGCGACTCAAGCCGTGGCACACGCTCACGGGACGTCAGCACTTCTTCCTCGACCACGACTGGATGACCGAACTGGGCGAAAACCTGCCCACCTATCGACCGCCGCTCAACATGCACCGCATCTTCGGCGACCAGCAAACCGGCGTCGGCCGGGAAGTGACCGTGCGCTACCTGACCCCCCACTCGAAGTGGTCGATCCACTCGAACTACCAGGACAACCAGTACATGCTGTCGCTGTCGCGCGGCGGGCCCGACATCTGGATGAGCGTGGAGGACGCCGAGCTGATCGGCGTCAAGGACAACGAGTGGATCGAGGCGTACAACCGCAACGGCGTGGTG
>NZ_JADQBF010000091.1 GCF_016278775.1 Demequina sp.
CCCTCTGGTGAGTCAAAGGCGACGGTACTGCCGTCGTCGCTCAGGAACTGGCCCCCCGCCTGCACGAGCGCCTTGTAGAACTCGTAGTAGGAGATCGGCTGGTAGTCGCCCCATACGCCGGCGTCCACACTGGTCAGCGCCTCCGCAGCGGCCTGCTCGTCCTCCCAGGTCCAGTCGGACGTCGGGTAGTCAAGCCCCGCGGCGTCGAACAGGTCCTTGTTGAAGTACAAGACCACGGTCGAGAACGAGGTGGGTAGCGCGTACGACACGCCATCGGTCTGGTAGGCCGCCGCCACGTCGCCGCGGTACACGGAGGTGTCGACGCCCTCAAGGGGAGCGAAGGCTCCGGCCGACTGGTACGTCGGATACGTCGCGTACTCAATGTCGAACACGTCGGCCGTCGTGCCAGCCGCCAGGTCCGTCTGGAGCGCCGTGAAGTAGTCGGCGTAAGGCATCGTCGTCACGTCGACCGTGATGGTGGGGTTCTCCGCCTCGAACGCCTCGATGATGGTGGCGAGGTTCTCTTCATTGCCACCGTTCGAGATGAAGTTGGAGTACGTGATGGTGACTGGCTCGGCTGCGCTCGATGTGGCGCCGTCAGGAGACACATCGGGCTCGTCACTCGACGAGCACGCAGTGAGCGTCAGTGCGAGGGCGGCGACGATGCCGACCCCGGCGATTGCTGACTTGTGCATGGGATTTCCTTCGGTTTCTGGGTGGTGCCCGGGCTACTTGATTCCCGAGCCTGCTACGCCCTGAATGATGTACTTCTGGGCGAAGATGTAGAGGGCGAGCATCGGAATGATGCTCACCACGGAGCCGGCCATCATGACGTCCCATTGGGTGGTGAATTGCCCTTGAAGGGACGCCAGGGCGAGCGGCAAAGTCTTGAGTTCGTCTGAGCGCAGGATCACGAGCGGCCACAGGAACGCGTTCCAACTGCTCATGAACGCGAAGATGCCGAACGTGGCCATGGCCGGACGGACGTTTGGCATGACGATCTGCGCAAACGTGCGTAGATGGCCAGCGCCGTCCAGCATCGCGGCCTCGTCGAGTTCTCGCGGCACCGTCACCATCGCCTGCCGCATGAGGAACACGCCGAACGCGCTCGCCATCGACGGGAGCAGCACTCCCAGGTAGCTATCCACCAGACCAAGCGACTTCATCTGGTCGAACAGGGGAACGAGGAGCACCTGCATCGGGATCATCATGGTGGCCAGGTACAGGGCGAATGCCGCGCGCTTGCCCGGGAACTCGAAGCGGCTGAACGCGTACGCCGCGAGCGCCGAGGTGGTGACCTGGACGATGGTCACCGCGATCGCGAGTCCCACCGAGTTGGCCACGGAGCGGCCGAATGTCGTGGAGGAGAACAGGGTTCTGTAGGCGTCAAACGACGGGTCCTCGGGGATCAGGCTCGGGGTGGCTGACAGGCCAGCGCCAGACGTGACTGACGTGATGACGGTCCACACGAATGGGAACACCATCGCGATGGCGCCAGCCGTGAGGATGGCGGCGAGAATCCATGTGCGTCGCGACCTAGGCATAGTTCACCCACTTGCGCTCGCCACGGATCTGGATCAACGTGATGATGAGGATCGCGCCGAAGAGCAGCATCGACAGCGCCGACGCCATGCCAGCCTGGCCGTAGCGGAACGTGAGGTCGTACACGCGCTGAACGACCACCTCTGAGGAGCCGTTCGGCCCGCCCCCTGTCATCGCGTATATCTGGTCGAACACCTGGAAACCATTGATGAGCGAGATGACCACCACAAAGAAGATCTGCGGGGACAGCAGCGGCAGCGTGACGGAACGCAAGCGGCTGAACCAGCCCACTCCGTCGAGAGTTGCAGCCTCTTGAACCTCCGTGGGGATGGTCTGGAGCCCCGCAAGCAGCAGCACCATCACGTAGCCGAGGTCCTTCCACGCGGACGCGAGAATGATGGACGGCATGGACCACGCGGGGTCCGTCCACCAGCCTGGTCCGTCGATGCCGAAGTTCGCCAACACGGTGTTGACGACGCCCACGGAGGGGTTGAGGAGCCAGCGCCACACGATCGCCACGGCGATCCAGGAGGTGACCACGGGCAGAAAGTAGACGCCGCGCAGCAGGTTGCGGCCTCGGAAGGCGCGGTTGAGGCCGAGCGCCAGGGCGAGGCCTCCGACGAAGGTGAGGGGCAGGGTGCCAGCGACGTAGTACAGCGTGTGGCCGAAGACCACGAGCGTGTCCTTGTCGGTGAACAACTCTTGGTAGTTGCCCAGGCCCGTCCACTCCATGGCGCTGATGAGGTTCCAGGTGTGCAGGCTCGCCCAGGCGGCCCTGAACATCGGTACCACTACGAACGCGATGAGCGGGATGGCAGAGGGCGCGAGAAAGAGGTAGGCGATGGTGGTGGTCTTGGCGCGACGAGACCGGGCCGTCGGCGCGGGTTTGCGGGTGAGCTCGGTTCGTGGTGCCCCGCCCGGCGTTGGTGGGGGTGTGGGGGTGCCGACGGTAGCGCCGCGGTTCACGAGGTACCACTCGCAGCGGAGTCGATGAGGCGCGCCCGCACCAGCCTTCCCTGCTCACCGGAGACCCCGTCGGCGTCAAAAGGAGTGGACAGCACGAGGGAGGCAGCACCTTGAGCCCAGCGGTCGTCCTGCCAGCCCTCGACCGCGACCTCGATGCCGCGCTTGCGGGGCATCACCGACGAACGCAATGCGGGTTCGAATCCCACCGACCAGTGCTTCCACGACTCGGCGCCCTCGCCGAGGATCACGATCAGTTCTGGGTCGAGAATGTTGACGACGCCAGCGATGGCGCGTCCCAAGAGGTGTCCCGCCTCCGCGAAGATGCGTTGTGCCGCCTCGTTCCCGCCGCTGGCGACTGCGGCGAGGGCCGTGATGCCAGCGTCGGCGCCGATGACGCCTTCTCGCCGAGCCGTCGCGATGAGCGCGGATTGGCCGATGATCGCCTCGAGGCACCCGAGCGCGCCGCACTGGCAACGCGGGCCGTTCTCCGCCATGGGGAGGTGGCCGATCTCGCCTGCGTTTCCCGAGTGGCCGCGCACGACGGCGCCGCCGGCAACGATCCCGGCGCCGATGCCGGTTCCGATCGTGACCACCAGGAAGTTCTCGTGACCCCGGCCGGTGCCGAAGAGCGTCTCCGCGAGCGCCAAGGCGTTGACGTTGTTGTCGATGAGGACGGGAAGGCCGGTCGCGTTGCGCAGCGCTAGCCCTAATGGCAGTTGACTCCACCCGAGCTGGGTCGAGTCGACCACGCCCTCGCTCTGTTCGAGCACATTGCCAGGCAGCCCCACCCCGACGCCGAGGAGGTTGGCGTGCGTGGAGGCGGAGCAGAAGGTGCTGGCGGCTTCGGTGAGTCGCGCGAGCGCCATGGTGTGGCTCGCGTCGAACTGCACCGTGGCGGTGCGGGCGACC
>NZ_JADQBF010000088.1 GCF_016278775.1 Demequina sp.
GCCGAGGTGAGTGTTCGGCGACCGTGGCCCAGGCGGAACGACCGTGGTCGGCGGGGCGATCACGTGATGATCGACCCGCCATGTCGCTTCCTCGCGGTGAACCGCGTGCGCCAGTCGCGACCGCGCCAGTCTATCGGATGCGACCACCTGGCACCACGGGGCTCTGGCACGGCCAGACACGCCACGAATCAGGCATCGTCGACGATGTTGCCAGCTTCGATGATCTTGCGCAGGTACGCGTAGGTGAGGTCGCCAGAGACCTCGTCGAACTGGTGCTCGTATCCCGCCTTGTTGTACAGCGCGATGTTGTGCTTCGAGTTCTGGCCCGTGAAGACCCACACCTCGGTGGTGGTGTCTGGAAGGTAGGCCAGCACCGCAAACAGCAGTTGCGTGCCGATGCCTTGCGCCTGCATGTCGGGAACCACGGCGAGGCGGCCGATGGTGGCCTTGTCGCCTTCGAGTCCCACCCGAATCGAGCCGACGAGACGCGGCCCGAGCCACGCGCCCAGCGTCACGACATCGTCGCGAGCCAGATCGTCCTCAAGCTGCTCGAGTGTCTGGGTGAGCGCTGGGATGTGGGGGTCGTTATACAACTGCGCCTCGGCGACAAAGGCTGCACGGCGCACCGTGAGCAACTCGCCCGCATCATCGTGGTCGATGGGGTCGATCCGCACGCCGAGGTCGTTGCTCATGTGCCTATGGTGTCAGGATTTCGGGCCAAACACGACTAGCCTTGAGGCCGTGTCCACTGAACCGACCGCCTGGGTGTTGTCGTTGTCATGCCCTGACCGACCGGGGATCGTCCACGCCGTTTCAGGGCTGCTTGCCGAACACGGTGGAAACATCACTGAGTCACAGCAGTTTGGGGACCCTGACACCGGCCTGTTCTTCATGCGCGTCGAGGTGGCAGTCCCTTCACCGCGAGCCGAACTCGAGACCGCGATTGACGTGCTCGCGTCCAGCTTTGATATGACGTGGAGCCTCGATGTCGCGGGGCGTCGGATGCGCACCGTCGTCATGGTGTCCAAGGCCGCTCACTGTGTGAACGACCTGCTCTTCCGCGAACGCGCGGGAACGCTTCCGATCGACATCGTCGCGGTTGTCGGCAATCACGAGACGCTCCGCGACCTCGCCGAGTTCTACGGCAAACGGTTCGTGCACATCCCCGTCACCGCCGATACCAAGGCCGACGCCGAGGCCGCGCTGCTCGCGCTGACGGAGGAGCTGGCTGCCGAACTGGTCGTGCTGGCGCGCTATATGCAGATTCTGTCGCCGGACTTGTCGCAGGCTCTGCACGGCCGCGCCATCAACATCCACCACTCGTTCCTGCCGAGCTTCAAGGGTGCCCGCCCGTACTTCCAGGCCCATGATCGCGGCGTCAAGTTGATTGGCGCGACGGCTCACTACGTGACGGCCGACCTCGACGAAGGGCCCATCATCGAGCAAGACGTCGAGCGTGTCGATCACACCCACACGCCGGACACGCTCACGGCAATCGGTGCGGACGTCGAGCGGCGCGCCCTCGCGCGGGCCGTGCGCTGGCACGCGGAGCACCGGGTGCTACTCGACGGTCACCGCACCATCGTCTTCAAGTAGCGCGTCGAGGGGCTAGTCGGGGTCGCCGCCGATGGTGAGTGTATTGGAGTCGGTGCCTGCGAACACGATTTTGTAGTTGAACGGTTGGGGTTGAGTCGTCACAGACGTGGCCCCAACACCCCCCGTCACGGTGAACGTGTTCGACGACGCCCGCCACTGCTGACCGGGAACTTGATACCACACGGTCGCGAGCCCGTCAGCAGCGGGATCCACCACCACAGCAACATCCGTCTGCGCACCCACCACCCGATACTGCGTGACAGACGCAGAGACCGCGGGCGCCACAGGCGACAACGTCACCCCCTGCGACACACCCCCACGAAACTCCACCCGATACTCCAACAGCCGTGACGGACCGGTCACATGAGTCGAACCGGAACCATCCACAATCGCGAACGTGTTCGACGACACCCTCCACACACCAGCTGGCACCCTGAACCACACCCGAGCCTGCCCAGAAGACGCCGGATCCACCGACACCGACAACAACTCACTCGTGCCAGGCACCACATCACGCGCCAACGCACCCGTCACCGACACCACCGGCAACTGCGGAGTGATCGTCACCGCATTGGACGTGGCACCACCAAAGTCCACCCGATACTCAAACACCGCCGACTGCACCGTCACCTGCGTCACACCGGAACCATCAGCAACCGCGAACGTATTCGACGACTTCGTCCACTCACCACCAGGAGCCTTGAACCACACCCAAGCCCACCCCGACAACTCCGGATCCACCGACACCGACAGGTCAGTCTTGACCCCCGGAACACCTACCGACGCAGCCGACGCCGTCACCGTGGGAACCAGAGGCGAAATCGACACACCTGACGAGTAACCCCCACCAAACACCACCCGATACTCAATCGTCCTCGACGGAGACGTCACCTGTGTTGACCCCACACCATCCGACACCACAAACGAGTTCGTCGACCTAGTCCAAACCCCACCAGGCAACCGGTAATCCACCCACGCAGTGCCAGACAACGCCGGATCCACCGACACCTCCAGCGACGTCATCGTGCCAGCCACCCGCGTCAACTCCGCCGGACCAACAATCGACACCACCGGCACCTCAGGCGACATCGTCACCACATTCGAGTACGTCGCACCCACCCGCACCCGATACTCACGCACCCCAATCGAATGCACCACCCGCGAACCCACACCATCCGACAACACCACGCCAGGAGACGCCCTCAACCACCCACCACCATCAGTACGGAACCACAACTCCGCCTCACCACTGACCCCAGGCGACACCGACACAGACAGTTCCTGAGACGAACCCGGCACATAACCAGAAACACCCGACAACTCGAGACTCACGGTCGACGTGCCGCCTCCAGCGACCACCATGAAGGTGCCGTCGCCAGCGGGCCAGCCGCTGTAGAGAACCGCTCCACCGGAGGCGAGCACCCGAGCGCTGTAGGAGCCTGCAGGCACGTCGGAGAAGGTGTAGACACTGCCCGGCCTCGAGCCGCACTGTCGGAAGTACTCGGTGTCGGCAGGCTCACTGACGAGTACGACGCATTCGGCGGTACCCGAGTAGGTGAGGTCATCGAGATCGATCACTGCATCGCCTGGATCCGGAATCGACGCAGGGTTTCCGTAGTCGGCGAAGACTTGAACTCCCCACGTCAGCCCCGAGTCGTCCTGGTAGGTACCGATGCCGACGTGGGTCCACCGTGCGTTGAGCATGTTGGCGTTGTGTCCAGGGCTCTCTCGCCACTGTTCCATGAGTTTCAGATAGGGGCTCGAGTACCCGCCATTGACCGCGATGTTCTCTCCGACAGACTCCCATCCCGACGGGACCTGCGAGGACATCGCGGGGTTGTGGCGAAAAGCCGTGTTGATGTCTTGCGAGTTCGCGAAGTCTGCCGACATCTGTTCCGCCCATCCCTGGGCCACTGCGCTCAAGTCCTTGTGATGGATCAGGCGGTCGGAACCGTAGAGATCGCGATAATCATTTGTGCCCCGTAGAACAGTCTCGAAGCCGACGTCGGTCTCGTCTTCGACCGCTGTAGCGGTCGCGGCCACTCCCACGCACGCGAGCGCGACGAGGAGAGCGGACGCAACGGCGCGGCGCGCAACGGTCAACATGCGCCAAGTGTAAGAGAATTGCGGCGACGGTGAACGGCGAGGTGACGTATTCCACGTGTAACCAGGTGGGATCCCTCGCCGAACCCAAGCTCCGAATCCAAGGACCGGGCCGTCGCGCGTTGAGGGCTTAGTCGGGGTCACCGCCGATGGTGAGAGTGTTGGAGTCGGTGCCTGCGAACGTCATCGGGTGGTCCTTCGGGCGTCCCACCTCGTGTTAGCCCCCGAACAACCGTGCGGGCCTGTCAGTGGCGGCGGCTAGCGCGTCAGCGCGCGCGACCCGAGCGGCCACGCACACCTCCACCGCCCTGTCCAGCGTCAGGGTCGAGCCCGCAAGGGTGTCAGTGCCGGCGATGACCGCCCTGCCGTCGGTCACGTCCACGTCGAGGCCACCGAGCACATATCGCCCTGGCGCCGCTGCAGCGGCCGCCATCGCGTCGGTCACCAAGACCACACGGCCGGGCGCGGCCCTGAAGAGCGCGGCGACGAGCGCCGGGTCCACGTGGATGCCGTCAGCGATCACCTCGAGCGTCACCCGCTCGTCTGCGACGGCAGCACCCACCGGTCCCGGCGACCGACCGGTGATGCCAGGCATCGCGTTGAAAGCGTGCGTGATCAGTGTGGCGCCGCGGTCGAAGGCCGCACGAGCGGTCGCAGCGTCGGCCTCGGTGTGCCCCACCGCCACCACCACCCCAGCCTCGACAAAGCGCTCGATCGCGTCGAGCGCATGCGGGAGCTCAGGGGCGATCGTGATCTGGCGGACGATGCCGTCGGCGGCCTCGAGCAGCGCCGCTACGACGTCGGGCGTGGGAATGGCGAGCGCCGACTGCTCGTGCGCGCCCTTGCGGCCAGGTGCCAGGAAGGGCCCCTCGAGGTGGACACCCAAGAGGCCTGCATCGCGCTCCATCGCCTGACGGATGATGTCCATGGCCGCAGCAGTGCGCTCGAACGGTTCGGATACGAGCGAGGCGACGATGCGGTCGGTGCCGTGCGCACGATGGGCGGCAAGAGCGGCGAGCGTCCCGTCGACGGTGTCGCCGAACGCGTGGCCACCGCCGCCGTGGCAGTGAATGTCGGTGTACACGTTAGAGGCCCTGCCAGGCGGGCTTGTTCGCTTGAGCCCATCGGTAGTAGTCGGAGTGCTTGAGGCGTGATGCCGCGGCCTCGTCCACGACCACCGTGACGTGTGCGTGAAGTTGGATCGCGGAGCCAGGCAGCGACGCCGTCACGGGACCCTCGACGGCGGCCGCGATGGCCTTCGCCTTGCCCTCGCCAAACGCGAGCAGCATCAGGTGCCTGGCTCTCAGAATGGTGCCGAGGCCTTGAGTTACACAGTGGATGGGCACCTCGTCGAGCGAGCCGAAGAATCGCGCGTTGTCGGCACGCGTCTGTTCGGTCAATGTCTTGACCCGCGTGAAGGATCCGAAACTAGATCCCGGCTCGTTGAAGCCAATATGGCCGGTGGTGCCGATGCCGAGAAGTTGCAGATCCACCCCGCCACTGGCGAGCAGTGCCGCCTCGTAGCGCTCACCCGTTGTCTCGATGCCTTCGACGCGGCCATCCGGCACATTGACGCGGGTGGGGTCGAAACCGAGCGGCTGGGTGAGCTCGCGGTCGATCACCGCCCGATAGCTCTCGGGATGCCCGTCAGGCAAACCGACATACTCGTCGAGCGCGAACGCGAAGGCCCTGGAGAAGTCCACGCCGCGCGCCTGACGCTGAGCCAAGGCGCGATACACGGGCACGGGAGTCGACCCGGTCGCGACGCCCAAGACCAACTCGGGTGCGATCTGGACTTGCTCGGCGATGTGGTCGGAGACCAACCGGCCCGCCGCCTCCGCACTATCGACAATGATGACTTCAGCCACGACCTGCTCCTCTCATTGCGGCGCCAATGGCCGCAAGTGGCACGTCGGGATCTAGCATGCGCGTCCTCGTGGTCAAGTCAAGGGAGGCCATGAAGTCGCTGCGCCTCTCCCAGTCACGCATCACGTCACGCGCTCCCTCGATGAGTCCGGGTCCCATGCGTGTGAGTCCACCGCCCACGAGTACCTCTTCCACGTCCACCGTCAGGATGAGCACGCGCACTGCGGTGGCAACCGCTTCGAAGAGGCGGTCGCGGATCAGTGCGGCATCGGCATCCACGTCGGCCCTCGCAAGGACCGACTCCGCGGACTCCCCGCCCGCCTGCCACGAAATGCCGCTGCCGGACGCACACGTCTCGAGCCCTCCGCGCAGGCCGTCGGGGCCTTCAGGCCCGGCCGGGTCGAAGGAGATCATGCCGATCTCTCCTACCGAGCCGCGCGCGCCGCGCCAGAGCCTCCCATCGAGGATGACCCCAGCGGCGAGACCGGTGCCGAGGTTGAGCAATGCGATCGAGTCCTTGCCAGCGCCAGCCGTGACCCACGCCCCTACCGCGGCGGCGTTGACGTCGTTGTCGACGGTGGGACGCACGCCCCACCTCGTCGCGAGTTCGTAGGCGAGGTCGAGGCGCGCGATGTCGAGGTTCTGGGCGTACGTCACTACTCCCTCGACCACAGAACCTGGCGCGCCCACGCCGATCGACTCCGCGCCGTCTGGCCGGATTCCCACGAGGGCGCACACCTCATCGACGGCGCTCGTGACGTTCGCCAGCACCTCCTCCACGCCCGACCCCGTGGGTCGCACGTGACGATGCAACACGTGGCCAGCGTCGTCGACCACCACCACATCCGTCTTGGTGCCGCCGATGTCCACTCCGAGTCGCACGGTCACCATCCCAGCAGATCAAGGAGCGCCTCGCCCGCGATGCGGGATGCTCCGAACGTCGCGATATCAGCCAAACCGGCGTCGGGGTCTGGCCACCCCATGTCCACCGTCACCACATCGTGGCCTACGGACACGGCATTTACGACGGGGCGCGCAAGGCCATGCCGATGATTGTCGCGCCCGATGACAACAGCGAGCGATCCCTCGGGGACGGCTGCAGCCACGCGAGAGAGGTCCGACTCAGGCGTCACGGTCAGGGCCGTGTCCACTCCCGACGACGCAAACGGACCCCACGGGGAGGGGCCGACGGCCATGGAGGCCTCGGTCTCGATGCGGATCAGGGCGCGGGGCCGAGCCTCTGCCAACAAGGCGTGAGCCCGCTCGGACACGGCGAAGGCCCGCACCACCGCCTCAGGGGTCACGCCAGGCACCTGCCCCGGCGTGAAGCCTCCGCGATCCAGGGAAGTGCCCCTCGCGTCGGCGAGCTCACGGCCAAGGTCGGCGACTCGCCGCTGTGTCGCGGACACCTCCTCGTGGTCGAGGCCGCCAGCCGCGACGGCGTCGGCGATGGTCGCTGCGATGTCGCGCATCTGGCCCTCCGTATTGGCGGTGCCGATGCACAACAGATCGCAGCCTCCGTGGAGCGCAGCCGCTGCAGCCGCGGGGATTCCGCGCCCGGCGCTCGCGCCTGCCATGTCCAGTGCATCAGACACCACCACGCCGGTGAATCCCATCCGCTCGCGCAGCACGCCGCGCAGGATGGCACGGGAGAAGGTGGCAGGCATGTTGTCGTCGAGCGCGGGGACCATGATGTGGGAGCTCATGATGGCCCGCCCTCCGGCCGCTATCGCCGCCGCGAAGGGTGGCAGTTCGCGTCGATCAAGGGTCGCGGTGTCGACGTCGATGCGCGGCAGCGAGTGGTGCGAGTCCTGCACGGTGCTGCCGTGCCCAGGGAAGTGCTTGGCGCACGATGCCACTCCCGTCGCCTCAACCCCACGCACCCAGGCTGCCGTATGGCGCGACGCCACGTCGGGGTCGGCGCTGAAGCTCCGGACGCCGATGACGGGGTTGAGTGCGGTGCTGTTGACGTCGGCATCGGGTGCGAAGGTCATCCCTACACCGACAGCG
This sequence comes from Demequina sp., assembly GCF_016278775.1. Classification (GTDB taxonomy): domain Bacteria; phylum Actinomycetota; class Actinomycetes; order Actinomycetales; family Demequinaceae; genus Demequina. The sequence continues at coordinate 7,576 of NZ_JADQBF010000088.1, forward strand.
GCGAGTTCTTGCCCCACGTGCGCGCCAACCGCCTCCGTCAGTGCCTCGTCGTCGAGTCGACCCAAGATGGCGTTGCCAGGGAAGGGAGAACCGACGGCCTGATAGAGCCTGGTGACATCGCCGCCCTCCTCATCGATGGCGACGATCGCGTGCGGGTTGGCGGCGTAGATGGCTCCGGTGAGTTCTCGCAGTTGCGCTGGCGAGTCGACGTTGGTGGCGAAGAGGCAGACGCCTGCCATGCCCTCACGCAAGTGCTCCTCGACCCAGCCGGGAAGCGTCGTGCCTTCAAAGCCTGGCATCAGCACCGCGAGGGGGTTCATCCCTTCACCGCCCCACCAACAAGGCCAGCGGTCATGCGGTTCTGAACCACCAGGAAGAAGATGATGACCGGGACCGCCACCAGCGTGGAAGCCGCCATCACCTGTCCCCACTCGATCATGGCCAGGCTGGACGGCTGGGCGAAGTCGCGCAACCACAGCGGAAGGGTCTGGCTGGCGTCGGACGTCAGCAGGATGGAGGCGAGGGCGAACTCGTTCCACACCTGCAAGAAGGCAAAGACGCCGGAGGCGACCAGGCCTGGGGCAAGCAGCGGGAACGTGACGCGCATGAACGCCCCCATCCTGGTGCACCCGTCAATCATCGCCGCCTCTTCGAGGTCTGCGGGGACGCCAGCCACGAATCCGCGCAGCATCCACATCGTGAACGGCACCACCATGGCGATGTAGATGATCGACACTCCAGCAACCGAGTTGAGCATGCCAAAGCCGGAGATCATCTTGTATTGCGCGATGAACATCGCCTCTGCAGGAAGCATCTGCACCAGGATCACGGCAAGTACCAGGGCCTTGCGGCCGCGGAAGCGGAACCGCGAGATCGCGAGGGCGCCCAAGAACGCGAACGTGATGCACACCGCCAAGGCGATGGCGGTCACCACGAGCGACATCTGGAGCGCGGCCAGAAAGCCCGAGTCGGTGAGCACCTCCTTGTAGTTGGTGAACGTGCCGTCGAAGGGCACAAAGGTTGGCGTGAGGCGCGAGATTGTCGCCGCGGAAAGGAACGAGCTGCTGACCATCCAGTACACGGGGAAGGCCCACGCCGCGGCGAGGACGACGGCGAGCCCGGCTCCTATGTATCGCAGCGGCGAGCGCTTGCGGGTCATGGTGAGTCCTCCTTGAGCATCTCGCGCACATAGAACCAGCTGAGCGCGACGGTGACGAGCATGACGAGCATGGCGGCGGCGGCGGCCACGCCAAAGTGGCCCTGACCCACGCCAAGGCCGTAGATGTACGTGCCGAGCAGGTCGTACTTGCCCCCGCGGGCGCCGAAGCCTTGCAACAGCTCGATCTGCGCGTAGACCCGCAGATCCCAGATGAACTGCAGCAGCAACAGGATCACGAGGATCGGCCTCAGGATCGGGAGCGTGATGCGACGCAGCATGCTGAAGCCGCCAGCGCCATCGAGTTGGGCCGCCTCTCTCACCTCGTCGGACACCTGCGTGAGGCCCGCGTAGACGGAGAGCGCGACAAAGGGCACGGAGGCCCACGTGATGATCAGGGAGGCGACCCCGAAGAAGCTCCACGGGTTCACCAGCCAGTTGTGGCCCGTCATGTCGACGCCTGGCAACAGCGTGAGGACGTAGTTGACGACGCCGTTGCGATCGTCGATCAGCCAGTTCCACACCGTCATCTGCGCGACGATCGGCATGGCCCACGCAAGCAGGAGGGAGATCTGGAGAGCAACGCGGGGCCACGTGGGAATGCTCTTCATCAGCACGGCCAGTCCGATGCCAGCGATCATCGTGGCACTCGCGGTGATGGCCATGAACGCGACCGACTTGATCAGGACCGCCCAGAACTCGGCGTCGGTGAGCAACTGGGTGTAGTTCGCGAAGCCCACAAACGTGGGCTCCTGTCCAAACTGTTGAGCGAGTCCGTACTCCCTGAAGGAGTTGAACACCTGCCATACCAGCGGGTAGCCCATGCCCACGGCCAAGGCGAGGATCGCGGGAATCGACAGGAGGTAGGGCAACGAAGCGAAACGACGCTTGCGGGCCCGCTGGCGGGGCGCCGTTGTCACGGCGGTGTCCCGCACGGGCGCTGAGGCAGTCATGGTCGTGGACCTCTCGGTGATGAGTTGAAGCGTGGGCAGGAGGATACGCCCCCGGAGTCCGGCCCGGGCACCCTATGGCACCCGGGCCGGGAGCGGAAGCAACCGCTCTGAGAGGTAGTCGCGGTGGCGACTAGCCGTTGATCAGTGCGTTGATCTTGTCGTCGTACTCTGCGGCAAGAGCCGGGACGTCGCCGCCCTCGGCTACCGCCTGGAAGTACTGCTCCATGAGGGCAGCCTCTTCGACGGCGGCCCAGCCCGGTGCGGCTGGCGTGAGCTTGGCGGCCTGCGCGGCCGCCAGGCCGATCTCGCCCATGGCTGCCACCTCGACGTACGCGTCGGCGTAGTCAAGGTTGGCCGGGCCAAGACCGTTCTCGGCCAGCATCGTCTGGTATTCCTCAGAGAAGATGATGCGCATCAGGTCCTTCGCACCCGCCTCGTGTTGCGTCGTGGCGGAGACGGCGATGTTGGAACCGCCAGCGAACACGGGGGCAATGCCGCCGTTAACGCCCGGCAGTGCGTACGCGCCGAACTTCTCTTCGTTCCACGTGGCGACGGTGTCGCCCTCGTCGTTCTCCGACAGGTCGCCGAGCGACCAGTAGGCCCAGTTCGGGGCCATGGTCGACGCCGCAGGGATGCCGGCCAGGAACTCGTCGTTGATCGCCTGGTAGGTGGTGGTGTCGTTGTCCGTCGGCTGGGCGACAGAAGTGTCCTGGTAGAGCTCCTGCCACTGCTGCATGCCCTCGATGGACTCTGGCGAGGAAAGCGTTGCCGTCCACTCGGAACCGTCGAATGACGCGATGTCGCCGCCGTTGGCGAAGATCCACGAGATGCCTGAACGCCAGTCCTGGCCGGCCGTGTAGGAGCCGGCGATGCCCGCATCCTTCATGGTCTTGTTGACCTCGGTGTACTCGGCAAGCGTCGTCGGTACGTCCACGCCAGCCTCGGCGTACAAGTCCGCGCGGTACCACACCATGCGCGAGCCGAAGTAGTACGGCAGCGCGTACTTGGCGTCACCCACGGAGCCCGCCTCGACAAAGCCCTGGAGCAGCGAGTCGCCGCCAAGCTCGTCATACATGTCGGAGATGTCCATGAAGGCACCGACCGTGGTGAAGGTCGCCGCCTGGGTGTTGCCCACCTCCGTGACGTCTGGCGTGTTCGAAGCGTCTGGCAGCGCGGTCGTGAGACTCGAGATCGCGTCACCCCAGCCAATCTGCTCGACGGTGAGCGCTCCGCCGTTGACGTCGGCGTAGGTGGTCTTGAGGTAGTCGATCAGCGCATCGGGAGTGTCAGTCCCCATCAGCCATAGCGTGATGTCCTCTGCGACCGCTTCCGGCTCGCTCGTCCCCGAGGTGGTGGCCTCAGGCTCATTGGAGGACGAGCAGGCTGCGAGTGCGAGGACTCCGGCAGTTGCCATAGCAACGGCCGTGAGTGTCTTCTTCTTCATTGCCTTTTCCTTGTCTCGGGGTAGTTTCCGGGCCCGAACGGCACCCGGAGCGGGGTCACGAGACCCCTAGTTGGCCCATGAGGACCATCACGGCCGCACCCAGCACGACGATGTCTCTGCCCAGCGCTGTGACGCGCAGTTCGGAGCCACCATGAATCTCGGGCAGGGTGCGCCCGCGGAGCGTGGCGACGGCACTGTCGAGCAGCACGCCGTCGAGGATGTCGAGGGGACCCGAGAGGATCACCTCGCGAAGGTTGAGGGCGCCCACAACGGGCGCGATCGCGATGCCGAGTCGTTCGCCAGCTGCCGCCAGAATGGCGTCGCGCTCGTCGTCGTCCGCCGCATGGGCGAGACGCTCGGTAATTCGCGGAATCGCCAGCCACGTCTCGAGGCAGCCGTCCTTGCCGCACGCGCACCTGTCGCCACCGTCAGTGCCAACGACCACGTGCCCGATCTCGCCTGCTGCCGAGTTAGCGCCCTGCACGAGCGCTCCCCCCACCACCAGGCCAGCACCCACACCGCGCCCGATCCGCAGGAGGATCATGTCGTCTTCGCCAGTGCCGAAGGTACGCTCCGCGAGCGCCGCCGCATTCGCGTCATTGGCGACCAACACGGCCAGGCCAGTGTGCTGCGCGAGCAGTTCTTGAAGGGGCACATCGGTCCACCCGAGGTTGGGGGCGTGAAGCACCACTCCCCCGTCATCGACGATGCCTGGCGAGCCGACGCCGACGCCCAGGACGGGTACGGCGGTCGCGGCGGCAAGCGCGTCGAGCACCTGGATGACGGCGTCGACTGCCGCCTGGCCTGTCAGTCCCGTGACGTCCACCTCGTGGCGGTGCAGGACCGTGCCGTCGAGATCGGTGACTGCGCCGCGGAACATCGCGTCCTTGGACAAGTCGATGGCGATGACGTTGAAGCCACGGCGGTCAAGGTCGAGGACGGTCGCAGGCTTTCCTGGCCGGGAGTCGGCGCGCACGCCGAGTTCGATGACGATCCCTTCGGCGATGAGGCCCGCCACCAAGTCCGAGATGGTGACTCGCGTGAGTCCCACCTCTCTGGCCAGGTCTGCGCGGCTCAGGCCCTCACCGCGATACAGCGCCTGCAACACGAGCGCCCTGTTGTGGTGGCGCGCGTGCTCTGGCGTCAGGCGTGCCCCGGCCCTCACAGTCGCGGCAAGTGCCCTGCGGCGAGTGGGCGCATTGCCTACTCGGGATTCGGGCTCGGTGGGCGTGCTCTGCACTGAGGTCATGTTTGTTAGTAAAGGTTACGAACAAACTATTTGGCAAGGCCTGTTACCAAGAAAGCCGCTGATTGTTACCGTTCCGTGATCAACACGGGTCATCGCGAACGCGACGGCCCCCGGCGGAGTGAGGCGCGGCGCTAGAGCAAACCCAACTCCCTCACGGCGTCGCGCTCCTCCGCAAGTTCGGCCACGGACACATCGATCATCTGGCGGGCATAGGCATCGATCTCGAGGCCCTGAACGATCTCCCACGCGCCGTCCTTCGACACAGCGGGGAACGACGAGACGAGACCCTCAGGCACGCCGTAAGAACCATCCGACGGCATGGCCACCGACGTCCACACCCCCTCTGCGGTCCCATTGACCCAGTCGTTGACGTGCTCCATCGCGGCATTCGCCGCGGAGGCAGCGGACGACGCCCCGCGGGCCTCAATGATGGCCGCCCCCCGCTTCGCAACGGTGGGCACAAACGTGTCGCGCACCCACGCGTCGTCATTGATGACCTGGGTGGCTGGCTTGCCGTCCACCACGGCGTGCGCGAGGTCGGGAAACTGCTTGGCCGAGTGGTTGCCCCAGATGATGACGTTGTCGATGTCCCGCACCGGCACGCCCGTCTTGGCCGCCACCTGGGCGAGCGCGCGGTTGTGGTCGAGGCGCGTCATCGCGTTGAAGCGATCGGCGGGCACGTCCGGCGCATGGGCGGACGCGATGAGGGCGTTGGTGTTCGCGGGGTTTCCCACCACCAGGATGCGCACGTCGTCGGCGGCTCCGGTGTTGATGGCTTCGCCCTGGGGACCAAAGATGCCCCCGTTTGCCGCAAGCAGGTCGCCGCGCTCCATGCCAGCACCGCGAGGGCGCGCGCCCACCAGCAGCCCCACATTGACCCCGTCGAAGGCCGCTTTCGCGTCGTCGAAGATGTCGATTCCTGCGAGGAGTGGGAAGGCGCAGTCCTCCAACTCCATGGCCGTGCCCTCTGCCGCTCGGACCGCCTGGGGGATCTCCAGCAGGCGCAGCCTCACGGGCACATCGGGACCCAGCAATTGGCCGGAGGCCACCCTGAACAGCAGGGCATAGCCGATCTGACCTGCGGCTCCTGTGACGGTGACATTGACGGGGACTGTCATGGTCTTGGCCTTCCTTGGGCGGCGATGCCCTGGGGTGGTGGTGGTGTGCTAGCCGAGACGCGCGCTGAGGTTGACGTCGAGCGCCTCGAGGAATCCTTCTGTAGTGAGCCACTCCTGGTCTGGGCCGACGAGCAGCGCGAGGTCCTTGGTCATCTTGCCCGACTCGACGGTCTTGATGACGACGTCCTCGAGCACCTCGGCGAACTCGGTCACCTCTGGAGTGCCGTCGAGCTTGCCACGGTGCTTGAGTCCCCCAGTCCACGCGAAGATCGACGCGATCGGGTTGGTCGACGTGGGCTTGCCGTCTTGGTGCTGGCGGTAGTGCCGCGTGACGGTGCCGTGGGCGGCCTCCGCCTCGACCGTCTGGCCGTCGGGCGTCATCAGCACCGATGTCATAAGCCCGAGCGAGCCGAAGCCTTGCGCCACCGTGTCCGACTGGACGTCGCCGTCGTAGTTCTTGCATGCCCAGACGTAGCCTCCCTCCCACTTCATGGCGGAGGCCACCATGTCGTCGATGAGGCGGTGTTCGTAGGTGAGGCCAGCGGCGTCGAACTGAGCCTTGAAGTCACGGTCGAACACGTCTTGGAAGATGTCCTTGAACGCGCCGTCGTACTGCTTGAGGATCGTGTTCTTGGTGGACAGGTAGACGGGGTACCCACGCTGCAATCCGTACGCAAAAGAGGCCCGCGCGAAGTCCTCGATGGACTTGTTGAAGTTGTACATGCCCATGATGACGCCGCCGCCCTCTGGCATCTTGACGACCTCGAACTGCACGGGATCAGAGCCGTCAGACGGAGCGAAGGACAGCGTGACGGTGCCCGCGCCAGGAACCTTCACGTTGGTCGCCTTGTATTGGTCTCCGTGGGCGTGACGGCCGATGACGATCGGCTTGGTCCAGCCGGGCACCAGTCGCGGGATGTTGGAGATGATGATGGGCTCGCGGAACACCACGCCGCCCAAGATGTTGCGGATGGTGCCGTTGGGGCTGACCCACATCCTCTTGAGTCCGAACTCCTCCACGCGCGCCTCGTCGGGGGTGATGGTGGCGCACTTGACGCCCACCCCGTGCTTCTTGATGGCGTGCGCGGCATCGTGCGTCACCTGGTCGTCAGTGGCGTCGCGATTCTCGATGCTGAGGTCGTAGTACTCGAGGTCGATGTCGAGATAGGGGTGTATCAGCCGCTCCTTGATGAAGTGCCAAATAATCCTTGTCATCTCGTCACCGTCGAGTTCGACGACTGTGCCCTGAACCTTGATCTTTGCCATGCGGCGGCTCTCCTCAACAACGCGGCGTGGGTGCTGAAACCAGGCTAGTCCACGCAGGCACCGGGAGGTTCCGCTCGGCCGTTCGGCGACCTCCATGCAAGGATGCGTTGAGAAGCACCGGCACGCGCACCTACGAGGAGAGACATGGAAGACCAGACGACGCACACAGAGCACGACGAGTTCGCTGACGACCTCACGGCCGACACATGGTCCAACGAACTCGCGGGACCGGGACTCATTGCTCGGCTGGGCGCGGAAGCGGCTGGCACCTTCATCCTCGTCCTTCTCGGTGTGGGGACGGCCGTCGTCGGCAGAGGGCCGCTCGACGTGGCCCTCGCTTACGGCATCGCCCTGATGATCGGCATCGTCGCCTTCGGCGGTGTCTCTGGGGCGCACTTCAACCCTGCCGTCACCGTCGGCGCGTGGCTGTCAGGACGCTTCCCCGGCATGGATGTGGTGCCCTACTTCCTCGCTCAAGTAGTCGGCGGCATCGTCGCGGCAGGCGTGGTGCGGCTGGGCATGGGATCGCTAGAGGCCGTCAACGGTGAAGCGGCGATGCGGCTCATGGGCGCGGTGTCCGCCCGCTACGGAGACCACGCTCCGCTCGCGGACTCAGGGCTCAACTTTGGATTGGGCGTGGCTTTGGGCGTCGAGGTGATCGCCACCGGCGTGCTGACTCTCGTGGTGCTCGCCGCCGCAAGCAGGAGGGCCACTCTCGCGATCGCGCCTCTCGCCACCGGCCTCACCTTCGCGGTGCTCATGCTGTGGACCATCCCGTTCACCAACGGAGCGCTCAACCCCGCCCGCGCGACGGCCACGGCGCTGTTCTCCGACACGTGGGCCCTGCAGCAACTGTGGGTGTGGTGGCTTGCTCCCATTCTTGGCGCAGCCATCGTGGGCCTGCTGTACAGGATCTACGGCCCCATCGAGGAGGCCGAAGCGTTGCCGGAGGGCGCCGAGAACTGAGCCCGCTAACCCAGGGCGGCCGCCAGGCCGAGGTACGCGAGAGCGAGCCCGAACACGGCCAGCACGATGACGTCGACCGCGCGCCTGCGCACCACAAACGCTCGGCGTAGCGGGCTTCCGATCCGTGCGGCCGCCCCCGCGAACGCAAAGGCTGAAAGGGAGAGAACTGCCACGGCAGGGGAGAGGGCAAACGCGAGCATCACGATTGCCCACACGGCGACGAGCGCGGCAACAGCCACGCGTCGCGGAGTCAGGTGGAGTTCACTCATGGGTGCTAGTGGAAGAAGTGTCGAGTGCCAGTGTGGAACAAAGCGATGCCAGCAGCATCCGCCGCCTCAATGACCTCTCCGTCGCGGACGGAGCCGCCGGGCGACACCACGGCGGTCACCCCTGCGTCGATGAGCACCTGCAAACCGTCAGCGAAAGGGAAGTAGGCGTCGGACGCGCCCACGGACCCAGCGGCGCGGTCGGCGCCCGCTCGCTCCACCGCGAGGCGGCAGGAGTCGACGCGGTTGACCTGACCCATGCCGATGCCTACGGCCGCTCCGTCCTTGGCCAGCAGAATCGCGTTCGACTTGACGGCGCGGCACGCGCGCCACGCAAACTCCAGGTCGGCCAGCGTGGCCGCCGACACGGGAGCCCCGGCGACCTGCACCCACGTGACAGCGCTATCGCCGGGCGCATCGAGGGCATCTGACGCCTGGACGAGCAGCCCTCCAGAGATCCGCCGCGACTCGATGCCGGGGCGCGCGCGCTCCACCTCAAGGATGCGCAGGTTCTTCTTGGTCTTGAGTATCTCGACGGCTTCTGGCTCGAAGGCGGGAGCGACCACCACCTCAGTGAAGATCTCCGCGATCTGGCGCGCGGCCGCTGCCGTGAGGGTGGCGTTGGTCGCAACGACGCCTCCATAAGCCGAGACCGGGTCGGTCGCGTGTGCCTTGCGGTGAGCCTCCGCGACGTCGCCCGCGACCGCAATTCCGCACGGGTTCGCATGCTTCACGACCGCCACTGCGGTGCTGGCGTGGTCATACGCGGCACGCACCGCGGCGTCGGCGTCCACGTAGTTGTTGTAGCTCATGTCCTTGCCGTGGAGCTGGCGGGCATGCGCCAGGCCACCGGAGGACAAGGGGTCGCCGTATACGGCTGCCGCTTGGTGCGGGTTCTCCCCGTACCGCAAGGTGCCAACGCGCTCGTACGAGGCGGCCATCCAGGCGGGAAAGCCGGAGCCGTCGCCGTCAGGCGCCACCACATTGCTCATCCACGAGGCGACGTGAATGTCGTAGTCGGCCGTGTGCCTGAATGCCTTGGCCGCGAGCGTTCGGCGCTGTTCGAGGGTGAAGCCACCCTCGCGGACCGCATCGAGAGCGGCGTCATACTCGGCAGGGTCGACTACCACGGCAACCGAGGGGTGGTTCTTGGCGGCCGCCCTCACCATCGAGGGGCCTCCAATGTCAATCTGTTCCACGATCTCGCCCTCTGGCGCCCCTGAGGCGACCGTCGCGGCGAAGGGGTAGAGGTTGACGATCACGAGGTCGAAGGGCTCGATACCGAGCTCCGCAAGTTGCGCGAGGTGAGACTCGAGGCGCCGGTCCGCGAGAATGCCCGCGTGAATGCGTGGGTGCAGCGTCTTGACACGCCCGTCGAGGCATTCGGGGAACTGCGTCACCTCCTCGACGGCGGTGACGGAAACGCCAGCGTCTGCGATGCGCGCCGCCGTCGACCCAGTCGACACAATCTGCACGCCCGCCGCCGCGAGGCCCTTCGCCAATTCCTCGATTCCGGTCTTGTCGTACACGGACACCAAGGCGCGCCGTACCGGCTGCCGCTCACTCATTTCTCGTCCCTTTCCCCGCGTTGCCCCAACGTGGTGACACGACCGTTCACGCTCCAGCCGGCGCGCATCATCGTTCCGACCGTCGACACCACGAGTTCTCTCTCCACGTCCTTGATCCGCTCGTGCAGACTCTCGCACGAGTCATCGTCCCGCACCTCGACAGCCGACTGCGCCAGGATAGGCCCGGTATCGACACCCTCATCCACCAGCATGACAGTGCATCCTGTGACCTTCACGCCCGCCGCGAGCGCGTCCTCGACCGCCCTTGCGCCAGGGAATGCTGGCAAGAGTGCTGGGTGCGTGTTGACGATTCGGCCCGCATACGCAGCCAGCATGGGCTCGCCGAGAAGCTTCATGAAGCCCGCACAGACCACGAGGTCGGGATCGAACGCGCCGATGGTGCGTGCGAGCGCGCGATCCCAGGTGAGGCGATCGGGAAAGTCAGCCAAAGCCACGACAGCCGTGGGGATGCCCGCCTCGGCCGCGACTTTCAGCCCGCCAGCATCGGGCGTGTCAGACACCACTGCGGCGACGGTGGCGCCGAACGAGGCGTCGTGCGCGGCCTGCGCGAGGGCGGCCATAATGGAGCCCGCCCCCGAAATCAGCACCACAAGGCGCGCCGGCCGGTTTGTCACAGACAGACCCTATCGGCATGCTGGGAACGAGATGGAACGGACACCCGCGTGACAGAACAGAAGCAAGGTGCCTCCCCGCTGCCTGCCAGCCTGCGGCGCTACTCGCTGTGGCTGGTGCTGTGCCTGCTGTTGTCGTGGGTCGTGACGTCCATGCCGTTCCCGTACCGCTTCGCCGTGTTGCCACTAGGGGTTGCGTGCGGCATTCTCGTGACGCTCGCGCTCGTGGCGACCATGGGAGTCCCACGCGTGGCCATGTTGCGGGTGTTGCTGTCGATGGGTGGAGTCTTCTCCATCATGCTGTCCGTCGCCGGTGTCGCATGGATCGTGTTTGCGCAAGAGTCCGCCGAGTTCGACCGATGCCTGCGCTCGGCCCTCACGTATCAGGGCGAGATTCAGTGCGAACAGGAGTATCGCGACGCGCTGGAGGAGAACTACGGGGTGAAGTTGCCGTAGCGGAGGCCTTCCCCCGCGGCGCGACGACGCGCAGGAACACCCACGCCACCACCGCGCCTAGCGCCAGTTCGGCGGCGATCAACACGGCGGCCACTACCGGTTGTGGCCCCACAGCGGCCAACGAGTCGGGGCCCATGGCGCCCCGCGCAAGGGCCGATGCGGCGCCGATCGCCGCGGCGACCAGCCCCACGCCGATGCCGATCGCGCCGAGCGCCATCCACCCAGAACCGATCCTCGAACGAAGGGCGATCACGACGGCGGCTCCGAGCACCACGACCACGACAGGGCTCCACGCGACGCCACCGCCAGACGCAGACGGAAGCGACCACATCAGCGGCACGGCAGGCATCGTGTCTGGCAAAGGCTGCGCGGAAGAGACCAGCACACCCCCGAGCGCAAAGCCCGCGCCGCTGAGCCACGACACCACCCACACGACGAGCGTGGGGGCGTAGGCCGTTTCGAGGAACGCGAGCGCCACTCCCCCAGCGGTGTCGACGCCCAGCCCTGTGGCTGCGTCCGCGATCTGGTGGCGTGAGGAGACGGTCGACACGATGAGCACGAGCGACGCCGCCACCACCACGCTTGAAGTCATGGCTGCGCCCATCCGCACTCCCCCGCGGACCGATGCGGGAATGCGGTGCAGCCACGCCATCGTCGCGCCGCGTTGGCGCATGAGTCCCCACCCCACAGCAGGGATGGCCAGCAGGGCGGCCCACGCCACGGCCCCCAGCATGCGGGCGCTCGTGTCCTCCGCGCCCGACCACGCGAGCGTCGTCGTCACGCCCACCGTGGCGGCGAAGGCGGCCACCGTTGCGAAGCCAGCGACCCACGTGGCAGCAGCGAATCGCCGAGCCAATTGGGAGAGCATGATCGCCGCCAGCGCTGGAATCCCCAGCGGCACCAACGTGATGGGAACGCCCTCAACAGCCCACGGCACCCCGAATCCCACGAGCCACATGCGTGTGGCCGCTCCGCTCGATTCACTCCACGACACGTTCGCGTCGCTTGCGGCCGCAGCCGCCACCCACACGGGGATCAGCACCAGCGCGAGAGAGAACAGCGCTGCCTGCACCCCCGCGAGGGCGCCGCCAACCCAGCCAGGCGCCGCCGCGCGCACGCGCGCCACTGACTCGGTCACAGCGTGAGCAGTAGCGCTCGTGGCACGAGACAGCGGCGTGGCCTGGGTGGTCATAACGCCATGGTTACCCGGCGCCTGCCCTGGGGCCGGGATCGGCGCGCGTTAGCCTCTGCTTGGATTACGAGCGGAGGACGTCCCGCATGAGTTGTGCGGTCTCGGAGGGGGTCTTTCCCACCTTGACGCCTGCGGCCTCGAGGGCCTCCTTCTTCGCCTGCGCCGTTCCGGCGGAGCCGGACACGATCGCCCCGGCGTGACCCATCGTCTTGCCCTCTGGCGCCTCGAAGCCAGCCACATAGCCCACCACTGGCTTCGTGACGTGGCTTGCGATGTACGCGGCGGCGCGTTCCTCTGCGTCGCCCCCGATCTCGCCGATCATGACGATACCGGCCGTGTCGGGGTCGTTCTGGAACGCCTCGAGGCAGTCGATGTGGGTGGTGCCGACGACCGGGTCGCCACCGATGCCGACTGCCGTGGAGAAGCCGACGTCGCGAAGTTCGAAGAGCATCTGGTAGGTGAGCGTGCCCGACTTTGATACGAGCCCGATCTTGCCGGGGCCAGTAATGGTGGCAGGGGTGATGCCCACGTTGGACTGGCCAGGGGTGATGAGGCCCGGGCAGTTGGGGCCTATGAGGCGGGTGCCCTTGGAGCGCGCATAGGTGAAGAACTCTGCGGTGTCCTTGACGGGAACGCCCTCGGTGATGATGACGGCGAGCGGCATTCCAGCGTCGACCGCCTCCATGACGGCGGACTTGGTGAACGGCGGCGGTACGAAGAGCACGGAGACATCGGCGCCCGTGGCCGACATGGCCTCGGCGACGGTGCCGAACACCGGGATGGAGCGAGCCTGGCCATCGATGTCGAAGTCGACACTGGTGCCAGCCTTGCGCGGGTTGACCCCGCCCACAATCTGGGTGCCGGAGGCGAGCATGCGCGCGGTGTGCTTCATGCCCTCAGAGCCAGTCATGCCCTGGACGATGACCTTGGATTGTGCGGTGAGGAAGATGGCCACGATGTCTCCTTAGGCGGCGGCCAGCTCGGCGGCCTTGGCCGCTGCGCCGTCCATGGTCTCGACGATGGTCACGAGCGGGTGGTTGGCGGCCGCCAGAATCGCACGGCCCTCCTCAACGGAGTTGCCATCAAGGCGGACGACGAGCGGCTTGGTCGCAGCGGCGCCCAGCGTCTCGAGTGCTCCGACGATGCCGTTCGCCACCTCGATGCACGAGGTGATGCCACCAAACACATTGACGAACACGGATCTCACTTGGGAGTCGTTCAGAATGACGTCGAGGCCGTTGGCCATGACCTCCGCAGACGCGCCTCCCCCGATGTCGAGGAAGTTGGCGGGCTTGACGCCGCCGAAGGACTCGCCCGCGTAGGCGACCACGTCCAGCGTGGACATGACCAGCCCTGCACCGTTGCCGATGATGCCGACGGCACCGTCAAGCTTCACGTAGTTGAGGCCCAGCGCCTTGGCTTTGGCCTCTAGCGGGTCGGCGGCGTCCTTGTCTTCGAGAGCCTCGTGGTCGTCGTGCCGGAATCCGGCGTTCTCATCAAGGGTGACCTTGCCGTCCAGCGCGATGATCTCGCCGCTGTCCGTCAGCACCAGCGGGTTGACCTCCACGAGCGTGGCGTCCTCATCGCGATAGACGGTCCACAACTTCTCGATCACGTCCGCGACGGGACCCGCGAGGTCGGCAGGAAAGCCCGCGGTCGCGACGATCTCGGCCGCCTTGGCGGCGTCCACCCCCACGAGCGGATCGATGGCGACTTTGGCGAGCGCCTCCGGACGTTCAACGGCAAGCACCTCGATCTCCACGCCGCCCTCGACGGAGCACATGGCGAGGTACTGCCGTTCTGAGCGGTCAAGCAGCACGGAGAAGTAGAACTCCTGCGCGATCTTGGCACCGGCAGCGATCATCACCTTGTGCACCGTGTGGCCCTTGATGTCCATGCCCAGAATCTGCGCGGCCGCCGCCTCAGCGTCGGCCGGGTTGTGCACCACCTTCACTCCGCCAGCCTTACCGCGCCCGCCAGTCTTCACCTGGGCCTTGACGACGACGGTGCCACCTCCCAAGCTTTCGGCGGCCGCTTTGGCCTGGGCGGGAGTGGAAGCGACGATGCCGGGGAGCACGGGCACACCGTGCTTCTCAAACATGTCGCGCGCTTGGTATTCGAAGAGGTCCATCGGATTCCTTGACGCTTGGGGCGCGGGTCTCGCAGCCTTGAGGGGGACGATGTACCCAGCCTAGCCTCGTCGAGGACGGTGCCCGTTCGGCCCGTGAGCAGGCCTCACGCCTGGTGCGGATCGCTCTCTTCTGCCGCTCCCGGTGTCACGAAGCCAGACTCGTAGGCGGCGATGACCGCCTGCGTGCGGTCGCGCACCCCCACCTTCATGAGAATCGACGCCACGTGCGACTTGACGGTCTCGACGGAGACGAAGAGATCGGTCGCGATCTCGCCGTTCGACAGTCCGCGTGCCAACAGCCGAAGCACGTCGCCCTCGCGCTCGGTGAGGTCTGGCATACCCGCCGCGCTCGCGGGTGCGGCGAAGCGCTCAATGACGCGCCTCGTCGACGCCGGGAAGAGCATCGACTCGCCGGACGCGACCACCCTCACAGCTTCGATCAGTTCAGCTGGCGGGACTCGCTTGAGCACAAAGCCTGAGGCGCCTGCACGCATCGCCTCGAACACGTACTCGTCAACCTCGAAGGTGGTCAGGACGATCACCTTGGCGCCGGATTCCCCCGCCGTGATCGCCCTGGTGGCCTCGAGGCCATCCATGTGCGGCATGCGAATGTCCATCAACACAAGATCGGGGCGATGCGCGTTCACAGCGGCGAGCGCTTCTCTGCCATCGCCTGCCTCTGCCACCACGTCCCAGCCAGGCTCGGATCCCACGATGGCCTTCAGCCCCATCCGCACCAAGGGGTCGTCGTCAACGATGGCGATTCTCACGCGGATACCTTCTCACGCAGCGCCGCCCAAGGCGAGGATTCTTCGCCCACCTTTTCCGAAAGTGCGGCTTCGAGAGGCAGCAAGGCGCGCACCGCGAACCCGCCGTTCTCTGGCCCGGCAGACGATCTCCCACCCAGCAATGTGACACGGTCACGGATTCCAGAGAGGCCACGTCCTCCCCCTCCATGGGGCAGGTGTACCCCCACCTCGGTGGACTTGCCATTGACCACCTCGATCCCCAAAGCGTCGGCGTCGCGCGCAATCCGCACGGTCACAGGCGCCCCAGGCGCGTGCCTCGCAGCGTTGGTGAGCGCCTCGCGCACCACGTTGAATGCCGCTCTTCCCACGGCCGCTGGCGCCTGCGGGTACTCGGCCTCATAGGACACGTCGATGCCTGCGGTTCGCGACTCTGCGATGAGGCGGGCGATGTCAGCGATGCCAGGCAGTGGGGCACGGGCCTCTGGCTGATCGCCTCGAATGGCCGAGATGATGCGGTCGAGCTCGCCCATCGCCGCGCGACCACGTTCCTCGATGTTCCTGAGCGCTTGGCGCGCGAACTCCGGGTCGGTGTCAAAGACGTGTGCTCCCGCCCCTGCCTGAACGATGTTCATGGTGATCATGTGGCCGATCGAGTCGTGCAGCTCCTGGTCAATGCGTACTTGCTCCTCGGCAAGTTCTGCTCGCTCGGTGGCTGCCTTGACATCCTCGCTCGGGCTCGCACCGAGTGCCCAACGACCGAACGATGCGTGCAGCAGCGCCAGTGCTCGAACAGGCCACGCGAAAGCGGGCAGGAGCAGCAGGATCACCGGGGCACCCACCAGAGTCCAGAACGACACGAGGTCACTCACCCGGTCTCCTGCTCCTGAGCCATACCAGTCTGCCCAGTCCAGCCTGTACACCGCGGCCTGAACGATGCCTCCCACCACGGAGACGGGCAGGACGACGGCGAGCAGTGCGAACGAGAAGCCAACGGGCCCAAGTCCGAGCCTCACAACGGACCACAAGGCGACTCGCCAGGCGTGGGCGTCGAGAAGCACATCGCGGCTCCATCGTCCAAGCGCCGCCCACACGCCGCCCGATGCCTCCGAGCGGGCGCCATCGCCCCCCGTGGAACGGCGCCGAGGGGGCGGCGGAATCCTGGCATCGATCATCGCGTTTGCGAGCGCGCGCTCGGACGCGCCGATCCACCTCATCGACACGTGTGTGAACATCAACAGCGGAATGCCTGCCCACACGATGACGAGTGACACGCCAGTGGAGTACATCGTGATCGCGTACGTGCCCCACAAGATGCCGAGCGGCAACCCCAACAGCAGGTAGCCGGCCTCACGCCAGAAGCGGGCCTGGAACAGGATGGACGCGTACGAGTTCTTCTCGGTCATGGCTTCATCGTGCCCGCCGCAAGCGCCGCGCACCACACCCGCGAGCCGGAAATGCCCTTCCCCCGGCCGAGTGACCGCCGCAGGTCACTCCCCCGCGAGCGCCAGAGGCAAACCCCCCGGAAGCGCCTCAAGAACCCCTCTGTAGCGGGCTGACCGGAACCAGCGCCCCTCCGTAGCGTCCTTTCTGACACTCACGACGGCTTGCAGGTGGTCGTCACACATCTCAAGGAGAAGACCGATCATGAAAACTGGTATCACTGGCCGTGTTGCGAGGGCTTCGGCCTCACGACCTTGGCTCGTCATCGTGGCCTGGACTGTCGGCCTGGTTGCGGCTGTCGCTGCGGCGGGGTCGCTTGGCGACGCTCTAGTTCAGGACGACAAGTCACTTATCCCCACTGAGTCGGCCACTGCAGACTCGATCGCACAAGAGGCACGCGGTGGCGATGCCGCCGCAACAGAGCCGCTCACCGAGACGATCATCGTCACGTCCGACACCTACACCTTCGCCGATGCGAGCTTCCAAGAGGCCATCCGCACCGCGTCGGACGCGCTCACGGCACTTCAGGGTATCGAGCGCGTCGACGGCCCCACCCTGGAACAGCCGTTCCCCGTATCTGAGAAGGGCAACTCCGCGTTGCTCACAGCGACGCTGACTCTCGACCAACCTGATGGTTTGGGCGCGACGCTGAACGACACCGTCGGGGGCCTCGCGATCGAGGGATTCACGGTGTACACGTACGGCGAGACGAGCGGGGAGGCGACGTTCGACAAACTCGCCTCCGAGGGCTTCATCCGCGGCGAGATGATCGGCATCGGTGCCGCCATCGTGATCCTGCTGGTCGTGTTCGGCGCGTTGATGGCGGCGGGGCTGCCCATCATGGTGGCCATCGTGTCGATTGTCGCCGCAGTGGGCGCCACCGCCGTAGTCGGCAGGGCATTCGACCTGTCGTTCTTCATTGTCAACATGATCACGATGATGGGTCTCGCACTCGGCATCGACTACTCGCTCGTCATCGTCCAGCGCTTCCGCGAAGAACTCGCCCACGGGCGCACCGTCATGGACGCCGTGGCGCTCGCAGGAAACACAGCGACCCGTGCCGTGCTGTTCTCCGGCGGCACGGTACTCATCTCGCTCGCGGGTCTGCTCGTGGTGCCGTCCACCGTCATGGTCAGCCTCGGTTCTGGCGCCATGATCGTGGCAGTGTTCTCGGTGATCTCGGCCATGACCCTGCTGCCAGCCGTGCTCGCGCTCCTCGGCACGCGGGTCAACAAGGGGGCCTTGCCCTTCTCGCACCCTGGCTCGCGGCCGCGCTTCTGGGCTGCGCTTGCGAAGGGCGTGATGCGTCGTCCCGTGGTCGGCGCCGTCGCTGGCCTTGCCATCCTGCTAGCGCTCGCACTTCCCGCCCTTTCCATGCGGCTGACATTCGCCGGGGTCGATGCCTTGCCGGACGACCTGCCGTTCAAGCAGGCCACCGAGGTGCTCGTCGATGACTTTGGCTACGGCCAGGGGTCCACGCTGGTCGTGGTGGACAACGCCGACGCTGCCCGCAGCGAGGTGGACGCGCTTGCCGCTGCCATCGAGGCTGAGCCCGCCTTCGCAGAGACTGAGGTGACATGGGAAGGAAGCGTCGCGCTCATCGGCACGAAGGACGTGCACGACGCTGCCGATCTGCAAGCGGAAGAGGCCGTCAAGGACCTGCGTTCGCACATCATTCCGCAGCATCTGGACGGAACGGACGCGCGTGCCTACGTCTCTGGAGGCCAAGCCAGCACGATCGACTTCACCAAGCTCATTCTGGACGCCGCCCCATGGGTCGCCCTCATCGTGCTCGGCGCTTCGATGGTGTTGCTGTTGGTCACGTTCCGGTCGGTGACGATCGCTGCCACCGCGATCGTGCTCAATGTGTTGTCCACCGGCGCCGCCTTTGGAGTACTGGTGGCGGTGTTCCAGTTTGGGTGGGCGGCTGACCTGCTGGGGATGCCCACAATCGATGGCATCGCGCCGTGGATCCCCTTGTTCCTGTTCGCGGTCTTGTTCGGGCTGTCGATGGACTACCACGTGTTCCTGCTGAGCCGCATCAAGGAGCGCCACGCGGCCACTGGCGACACTCGGGACGCCATCGCGTTCGGCCTGTCTCGCACCGGTTCCCTGATCACGGGAGCGGCGCTCATCATGGTCGCGGTGTTCGCAGGCTTCGCGCTCGGCGATCTGGCGGAGTTCAACCAGATGGGCCTGGGCCTGGCCGTGGCAGTCATCCTCGACGCCACGGTGGTGCGGACGCTGTTGGTGCCGTCCGTCATGGCGCTGCTCGGCGAGGCCAACTGGTACCTGCCGAAGTGGCTCGAGTGGCTTCCCCACCTCCAGGTCGAGGGCGACGCGACCCAATACCTCGAGCCGCAGCTCCAAGCCGCCAGGGTGCCGGCGCGGGTGAGCTAGCAGTTCACGCGAATGGGGCGGTGCCTGTCAGGCTCCGCCCCATTCGGGCGTCCATTCACCGCTCGCGGACGGCGCCGAATCGTTCCGCAACCTCGCGAATCGATCGCGCGGAAGCCTCGAGCCCCGCGCGTTCCGCCTCGTTCATGCGGACATCCACGCGATGCTTCACTCCGGTGCGCCCCACCACGGCTGGCAGCGACATGCAGACTTCGCCCACACCCGGGTAGTCGACGAGCGTCGAGATGGGGAGTACGCGGTTCTGGTCGCCAAGCACCGCCTCCACGATGCGCGCCCCTGCGATTCCAATCGCGTAGTTGGTGGCGCCCTTGCCTTCGATGATTTGGTAGGCGGACCGGGTCACGTCGCGGTGGATGCGATCGCACGCTTCTGGCGTCATGATGACCCGACCGTCGTCATCGTGCCACTCCACGAGCGGCACCCCGCCAATGCTTGCGGACGACCACAGCGCCACTTCAGAGTCGCCGTGCTCACCCGCGATGTAGGCGTGCACGTTTCCTACGGCCACGCCGCACTCGCGCGCAATCTGGTGGCGCAGGCGTGAGGAGTCGAGCACGGTGCCCGAGCCAAACATCTGCGCGGGGCTCATCCCGGAGGCCTTGAGCGCCGCGTAGGTCACCACATCGACCGGGTTGGTCACGAGGATGTAGATGGCGTGTGGTGACACCTCGATGAGCGGAGGAATGATCTTGTCCATGAGGCCGATCGTCGCCTCGGCCAACTCCAGCCGAGACTGGCCCGGCTGTTGCTTTGCGCCCGCCGTGATGACCACCACGTCGGAATCGGCGCACACCGCCACGTCGTCTGAGCCGATCACATGGGCTTCTGGCATGAACTGAATGCCTTGGGACAGGTCGAGCGCCTCGGCCTCGACCTTCGCCTTGTTGATGTCGTAGAGCGCGACCGTTCGCGCAAAGCCCCGCATGAGTCCTGCGTAGGCGAGGGTGGAACCCACTGCGCCTGCGCCAATGATCGAGACCTTGGACGTCTTGCTTTCCACCGGGGATCCTTTCGTGGGGAGTGCCTTCCAGACTACTGGCGGGCTGGTCGGCGGAGTCTCGGTGGCCGCCGCCACCTGGGCGCTACAGCTTGGTGAGCGCGTTGAACCGCAACGCGAGGCGCTTGACGCCCGCGGCCCCAAAGTCGACCTTCACCACGGCGTGACGGCCCGCGCCTTCCGTCCCCACCACCTTGCCCATGCCGAAGCTGTCGTGAGTGACGCGGTCGCCTGCCTCGAAGCCCACGTCGCCGTCCGGCGTGCCAGGCGGGCTGGGGGGCACACGCTTGCTTCGGACGGCGCCCGCCTTGGCATACGTGTTGCCGTCTTCGCGATCCTGGCTGCCGCCGTACGCCCCACCCCCGTACGTGCTAGACCAGCCGCCGCCCCCGCGCCGCTCCGTGCGGGCTCGCAGCGAGGACATTGACGTCTCCGACTTCTTCCACTCGACCAGGTCCGCCGGAATCTCCTCCGCGAAGCGGGAGATCGGAAGGTACTGCGGGGCGCCCCAAGCGGACCGCACCTCAGCACGGGTGAGGTAGAGACGCTCGCGCGCCCGGGTGAGGCCCACGTACGCGAGCCTGCGCTCCTCCTCGAGATCCTTCACGTCGCCGGACTCGATCGACCGCATGTGTGGGAAGGTGCCGTCTTCCAGCCCGACCACAAAGACCACGGGGAACTCGAGACCCTTTGCCGTGTGAAGCGTCATGAGCGTCACGACTCCGCCCGCGCCGTCGGCGTCGGGAATCTGGTCGGCGTCGGCGACGAGCGCGACCTTCTCCAGGAAGTCGGCAAGCGTGCCGTCTGGGTTTTCTTCTGTGAACTCCCGCCCGACAGCGACCAGTTCCATGATGTTCTCGATGCGGCTCGCGTCTTGAGGATCGTCGCTCGCGCGCATCTGGCGCAGCATCCCGGACCGATCAGCGATCGCGTCGAGCACTCCCGCCGGGCCGTTGTCCGCCGCGAGCGAGCGCAAGTCGTCCATGAGCGCGACAAACTCGGCCACTGGCCTGGCGGACCGGGCCGCGAGGTCCAGCTCTTCCGCACGGCGCAACGCCGCCCCAAAACTCACGCCCGGGCTCCCCGACCGCTCCGCGTCCGTCGTAAGCCTGCGCCGCAACTGCTCGATCGCATCGACCGTGGTGTCGCCGATGCCACGCTTGGGGGTATTGATGACGCGTCGGGTAGCCACGTCGTCGTCCTCGTTCACCACGGCCGCCAGATACGCGAGCATGTCCTTGATCTCGCGGCGCTCATAGAAGCGGGTCCCGCCCACCACCTTGTAGGGGATTTCCGCCCGGATGAAGCGCTCCTCGATGGCGCGCGACTGAGCGTTGGCGCGGTACATGATCGCGATGTCGGCTGGGGCAACGGCGTCGGCTGTGGTAAGCCGCTTGATCTCGTCGGCAATGAACAGGGCCTCGTCTTGCTCGGTGTCGCCCGCGTAGCCGACGATGCGTTCGCCAGCGCCGGCGTCCGTCCACAGGTTCTTGGGCGGCCGCCCGGCGTTGTTCGCGATCACCGCGTTGGCGGCACTCAGGATGTTCTGGGTGGAGCGGTAGTTGCGCTCCAGCCGGATCACCTGGGCGTCGGGGTAGTCCTTCTCGAACTCCAAGATGTTGCGGATGGTCGCGCCCCTGAACGCGTAGATCGACTGGTCAGCGTCGCCCACCACCGTCAGGTTTCCGCTATCTCCCACCAACTCACGGACCAAGACGTACTGAGCATGGTTGGTGTCTTGGTACTCGTCGACGAGCACGTGTCTGAACTGGGCGCGGTACCGAGCGGCCACCTCAGGGTGGTTCTGTATCAGGCGAACCGTCTTCACGATGATGTCGTCAAAGTCGACAGCGTTCGCGGCCTCGAGCCGGCGTTGGTATGCGCCGTAAGCCTTGCCTGCAGCGTGGTCGATCGAGTAGCGGGAGGCCGCCTCGCTCGCCGCCGCCGCCATCTCAGGGTCGATCAGTTCGTCCTTGAAGGTCCCGATGCGGCCCAGCAGCGCCTTGGGCGTGAACTTCTTGGGATCAAGATCGAGTTCCTTCATCACGAGCTTCATCACCGCGACGGAGTCGGCAGTGTCGTAGATCGAGAAGGTCGACTTGAGGCCGGCGAGTTCGTAGTCGCGGCGCAGCATCCGCACGCACGCCGAGTGGAAGGTCGACACCCACATCTGACGCGCCTGCGGGCCCACGAGCGCCTGGACGCGTTCGCGCATCTCTCCAGCGGCCTTGTTGGTAAACGTGATGGCTAGCACCTCGTGAGGGCGCGCACGCCCTGACTCCAACAAGTGGGCGATGCGGTGGGTCAGTACGCGCGTCTTTCCGGAACCGGCCCCCGCGAAAATCAGCAAAGCCTGTCCGTCGTACACGACGGCCTGGGCCTGTTCAGGGTTGAGGCCCTCGATCAGCGGGGAGGAACCGGCGGACGCGATGTCGAAGAGTGCATCCATGGCGGCACCAGTCTAGGCGCCCCAGCCGACGCGGGGTCGCGCACCGCGAAGGTGCTACGGGTGGCGCGCAAGTCCGGAAGCGGGCGTCACTGGCTCGTCTGGAGACGGTCGCCCGAGTGCGTGCGTCGGCTCGCTCACGCCCACCGCGACCACCCTGTTTCTTCCCTCTTCCTTGGCGCGATACAGGGCGTGGTCGGCAGCGGCGATGCACTCGTCTGGTGTCTGCCCCATGGCTCCCATCGACGCTCCGATGGACACGGTCACGCGGTGGACGTGGCCCTTGCATCGCTTCTCGATGAGGTTGATCGCTTGACGAAGGCGGTCGAGCACCGGCAACAGGTCGGCGTGGCGCACCCCTGGCATGAGCACCAGGAACTCGTCACCGCCCCATCGGCTCACCATGTCGGCCTCGCGGAAGTGGCTGCGGAGAGTCAGGGCTACCGCCTGGATGACCGTGTCTCCACAGTCATGGCCGTACTCGTCGTTGATCGTCTTGAAGTAGTCCAGGTCAATCAGCGCAATCGCATAGTTGCCGCGACCGCGTGCCGCCCACTGGCTCAGTTGAGCGATGATCGGGCGGCGGTTGAACACGCCCGTCAACTCATCGGTAGTGGCGCGAAGCTCGCCGTAGCGGGCGGATCCCTCAAGGATGCGCCGCGTCGCCGACATCTTGACCTGAACCAGAGCGACAATCGCCAGGACGGCAATGCCGGCCGAGATGCGATTGCCGCTGGCGAATGCGTCCGCCAACTCGCCGTCTAGCGGGTGCTCACCGGTGCCCGCTGGAAACGCGATCTCGCACACCAGGTAGATACCAATCGTGAACGAGGAGAGCGCCACTCGCAGCGCGGGAAACTCGCGGCGGATCATCAGGAACGGGGCAACGGCGATGGGGAAGAGGATCGACTCGACGCTCGCGGAGGCCGAGACCTGCATCACCACCCACAGCATGTGCAAGGTTGCGACAACGAGCGCCATCACTGCGCCGCGGGTCTCGTAACCCTCAAGAATGAGAAGAAAGGCGACGGCCACCAGCACGGCATCAACCACCGACACCAACACGATGCCGCGGTAGTGCGCCGCGTCGAGACTCGAGAACAGGGCGACGTGTGAGAGCGCCCCGATGAAGAACACCAGCAAGAACATCCTGACGGTTCGCTGGCCGGTCTGGTCTTGACGGTCCCGCAGCGTCTGGACCTGGTCGGGAGTCAGCGGCGCGGCTTCAGAGCCACTGACGTGGCGCCTCTTCCTCCAGCGCTTCATCCTTGTGCCTCCTGGAACCTACCGGGGCGACAGCACCTTGATGCTCCCCACGAGGCTAATCGGCGGCGAGGCGCCGGATACTAGGGATTACCGTCCCCAGGTCGAGGGGCAATGGGCGCAGCGCTCTCGTCAAGCCCCTTTTTCCTGCTCATCCAGTGAATCAGGTCACATGGCGAGCCGCTGTGGGATTTGTCACACTACGAGCGGCTCGGCGCCTAGACGATGCGCCTTTGAGCGGCCCACCGCGCCAATTCGTGACGGTTCGACAATTGCAACTTGTGGAGCACCTTGCCCACGTGTGTCTCGACGGTCTTGATGGAGATGAAGAGCTTCTCCGCGACCTCGCGGTATGTGTACCCGCGCGCAATGAGCCGCATCACCTCTTGCTCGCGTTCCGTCAGCTTGTCCAGATCCTCGTCTGCCTGGGCCACTTCCCCGCCTGCCGCGTTGAAGGCGTCCAGCACAAACCCCGCCAGCCGAGGCGAGAACACCGCATCTCCCGAATGCACCCGCCTCACCGCATCGGAGAGTTCTGGCCCTGAGATGGACTTCGTAACGTAGCCGCGAGCGCCTGCCCGCACCACGGCCACCACGTCGTCGGCGGCATCGGAAACGGAGAGCGCGAGCACCTTGGGGGCATCGGCGGTGCCCAAGACTTCGGCCAGCACATCCAACGCTCCGCCGCCGGTTCCGCCGGGAAGGTGGACATCAAGGATGACGACTTCCGGGTGATGCGTGCGCACCGCCTCGATCGCCGACTCGACGTCGCGTCCCTCCCCCACCACCTCGATATCGGAGTCAAGGGATTCCCGCACTCCCACCCGAATCACATCATGGTCATCGACGATCACCACTCGAACACTCATCGCTGTTCCTTTCTTGGCATGGTGATGGACACTTCGGTGCGCTCTCCTGGCGCCGACGTCACGACTGCGCCCCCGCCATTGCGTTCCATCCGGCCGATGATCGAGTGGCGAATGCCTGCCCGGTCTGGATCCACTGCGGCGGGGTCAAAGCCTGGGCCCGAGTCCCGCACGAACACCTGGTACACAGAGGCAGTGAGCTCCGCGTACACGCTAATCGGTTCGCTTCCGTGGCGCGCCGCGTTGTTTGCCGCTTCCCGTGCGGCGCGCACCACGGCCCGGAGCGCGTCCGTCGTCGGCGCGTCCCCCACGTGAACCGTGTCGATGGCGACGCCGTGGGCGTCCTCCACTTCTGACATGGCCGTGGTGAGCGCGGTCGCGACGGAGTCTGCCTCGGAGCGACGATCCTGATAGAGGTACGTTCGCAGGTCGCGTTCCTGGGCACGGGCCAGGCGGGCGACCGTCTCCGGCTCGTGAGACTTCGCGCGGATGAGCGTGAGGGTCTGAAGCACGGAGTCGTGCAGATGCGCGGCGATCTCGGCGCGCTCAAATTCCCGCACGCGCTGCTCACGCTCCACGGAAACCTGACGAATGAGCCGCATCCACCACGGCGCCAACACCAGGGCGGCGGCGCCGACGGCGGCGACGGGCACCAGGATGGCACGCAACAGAGGCCGGCCGCCAAAGTCCCACTGCGCGAACCACCCGACTGCGGCGATAGACAGCGCTACGCCGACGACCACGCGCGCCCACGCGTCGCGCGAGAACAGGCTGACGACGTCGGGGCGGCGCGGGTCCGATTACACCGCACCGTCGAGGGGGCTCCACACGAGCACGAGTGCCGCAATGA
>NZ_JADQBF010000064.1 GCF_016278775.1 Demequina sp.
CGCCTGCGTCGGCGCCAGACACCACCGTGACCGTGGCCACTGGCCCCGACGCGTCGGACTGGCTGGCCGTGGCGGCGGACACGACCTCGACGTGATCGCCGGACCTGATTCCAGACGACGCAATGTCCGTGTCCGGATCGACCACGCGTCCCCCGGCAACCGCTCCCGACGATCGCGGGGTGACCTCAAGGGTGGGATCCGCTGGCCTCATCGCTGCATTGCGGCTCGCGTCGGCGCCGAGCATGAACTCAGCGACCTCGCGCACCGTGGTGTCGGCTCCTGAGGACACAGAAAGCACCGCCGTGGTGCCGTCGCCGCGGGTGGTACTGATCTTGAGGCTCATCGAGCATCCTTTCGGGCAATGATCGCGGCGTCGTCGTCGTCGACGTCGGGGTGATCGAGCAGAGGAAGGTCGGCGCGGCCGACGAGTCGAGCGGCGAGGGCGTGCTCCACGAGCCTGGCACGCCGGTTGGTGGCGTAGGCGCCGCCTCCTCCGCGGAGCCCTGGCACGCCGAGCCGGTCAAGCTTCTCGCACACGTTGTCGAGCTTGCGGTTGAAGCGGGTGACCGTCCACCCGAGCCTCTCGGCGGTCGCTGCCGACGTAGGGATTTCCGACATCCCAGCCCCTTCGCGGCGCAACATCGGCTCGGCGAGCGCCACGATCAGGAGGTGCTGGGTAGGCGTGAGTGATACCGCACCCAGGGTGGTCGGACCTATTTGCGTCGCGCCACCAGGAATGTCCTCGAAGCGCGGCGTGTCCGCATAGATGGTGAAGTCGTACGTGGTGGGGCCCGCCGAGAACACCACATGAGTAGCGTGAAACACGATCGGAAGCCGCGCGCCTGGCGCGAGCCAGGACTGCACCCGCCCGCCGCCATCCGTCACCGTCGCACTCAGCCGCGTTCCCACATTGACGAGCCACCACAAGGACTCCGCCCGCGAGATGCGCAGAAAGTGACGGTGCAGGAAGGGGTTGTCGTCGATAGCAAGTGAGCCCTCGCGCCCCACGGTGAATGCCCCGTCGGAGGGGAACACGTGGTGGTACTCGCCCGCAAACTCGACGGTGATGCGTTCGGAACGCTCGGCGCCAGTGACTGTCATGCCACGCACCCCACTCCTGGAGCCGAGCCCGTCCGGCCGTCGGCCCGGCGCAAGAGCACCTCGATGCAGACCTCTTCTCCTTCGTAGGGAGCGGTGACTGTGGGCTCTTCCGTCGTCTCGTAGGCGACGGCCGCGTCGCCCACCTGCACGCCCCACAGGAACGTGTCACCCGGCTCTGGCTCCGGGTTCTCCCAGGTGAACACAGCCGTGTCGGCGTCGACCGTGCCCACAATGCCGTCGACGATCGGCACTTGAGCGGCGACCACGACGTCGTCCTGGGGAACGACGGCGGTGGGCTCTTGTGGCGACTCGTCGCCTGGTGGCGAGAAGACTCCGAGGGCTGCGGCCGCGGCCAGTCCCCCCACGACCACGACCGCGCCAATACCGAGCAGCAGCGGGGCCCTGCCACGCCTGGACTCTGACGCGGCTTCTGGCTCAGCGATCGGCTCCGCTGGACGGGGACGCATCTGGGTGCGGCCGAGCGTCGCATCGTCTGGGAGGGAAGCTGGCGGCGCCGGGTCCGCGACGCGCGGCGCCGGGCCGTCCCTGCGCACGATGGTGGCGTCGGACACGGGGGCGGCGCCCATAGGTGTCCCCGTCGAGTCGGCGAGAACCGCCGCGTCAGTCGTGCTGAAGGGCACCTCCGGCAGCGCGCCAGACCCCGACGTGGGGAACGCTGAGTGCCCGGGCCCCTGAGGGTCGATGCTCACCACGGAGCGAACCCGGGTGCGGCCGTCATCCTCCGGCTCGTCGTAGAGGTCCTCGGCACTGTCGTCGATCACGTCGAACGGCGTCACCGACATGGCGAGCTCGATCTGAACCTTCTGCAAGGCGCGCGCGAAATCCACGGCCGACGTGTAGCGGCGAGCCGGGTCCTTCGACATGGCGGTCGCAAACACGGCTTGAAGGCTCGCCGGGACGTCAGCGCGGTCGATCGGCCTGAGCGGCTCGTGTTGGATGCGCCCGATGACGTCGGCGGTGGAGTTTTTTTGCCCGGGTACCTCAAAAGGCGAGCGACCAGCCAACAACGTGTAGACAGTCGCGCCGAGCGCCCACAAGTCGGTCGCCACGTCGGAGACGGGCGGTGACGCGAACGCCTCCGGCGGCGACCACGGCGGGGACATGCCGAGCGACTCCTCTGAGCCGGACGTGGTCGCTGCGATGCCAAAGTCGGCGAGAGCTGGCCGGTTGTACTCGGTGACCAAGATGTTGGCCGGCTTGATGTCGCGGTGGAGGATCCCTGCCCTGTGGGCAGTCTGCACCGCTCCAGAGACCTGGATCCCGACGCGCAGCGCCTCTGCCACCGAGAATGGTGCCTTGCGGTACCGCGCCTGGAGGTTCGGCTTGGGGCAGTGCTCCATCACCAGGTAGGGGCGACCGTCAGGAGCCACATCTGCGTGATAGATCGTGACGATCGCCGGGTGGGTGGAGAACTGGGCCATGGTGTTGGCCTCTGCCTTGAAGTCGGCGACGGCGCTTGGGTTCATGGCGTCCGCCAGCAGCACCTTGACCGCCACTCGCCGCTTTGGCATGTGCTGCTGGTAGAGGAAGACATCGGCAAAGCCGCCCTTCCCGAGCAGTTGGACGTAGTCAAAGCCGGCAATGGTCGGCGGCGTTGACGGGGGCCTGGATGCGCTCATGGCAACTCCACAAAGGTCACGGTGACGCCGTCACCGAGGTCGATGACGTCGCCGTTGACGACGACAGTTGGCTCTCCCGGATGCAGCCGTACCGGATCCGCTGCCCCTCGTCGAAGCATCGAGCCGTTGGTGGTCTGCAGGTCGACCACGACAACGGAGGAACCCTCGGGGCGTATCTCCAGGTGGTTGCGGGAGATGTCCTGCTGAGGGGACGGCACGGCGAACAGGTGGGGCACGTCTCCTGTGACCCTAGAGGCCTGCGGGCGGCGGCCGATGATCACGGACCGGTCGATCACCACCTCCTGCCCGGTCGACAACATGGCACGACCGACCGTGAGGGGTGCCGGTGGAGCCGAAGCGGCCGCTGGGGCGCCCGTGCCCAGCGCATCGGGAGCGAGTTCGGCGATCCGCGAGACCGCGAGTGTGGCGCCATCGTGGTCGCCGAGCCCCTCGTCAAGCTCGGTCCCCGGAGGGGCGGTTTCTGGAGGGGCGGTCTCGGACGACGTCGGGTCCGGGGTCTCCGTCGTCTCCGGCGCTGCTGGCGCTGCTGGCGCTGCTGGCGCTGCTGGCGCCACGGTGCCGGTGCCGGTGCCGGTGCCGCCCAGAAAGTCCGGCAATCCGGCGATCATTCCGTTGACGACCGGAGTCGGCGACG
>NZ_JADQBF010000096.1 GCF_016278775.1 Demequina sp.
CGCGATGCCCGCCTGAGCGAAGCGCTCCCCCACCACCTGTGCCACCAGGTCGGCGCTTGCCTGGATGGCCGCCCGATCGTCGGAAGGCGACTCGTGGCGGATCAGGATTTCGGCGTCGGCAAGTAACGGCTCCAGGTGCGCGTTGCATGCGTCGACGATGCTCACCGTGCCATCGTGGCACGGCGAGGGTTTCTGGCGGGTTACCAGGAGTCGGGTAGCCGGGTGTCGCCGCTCACCACGGCGTCCGCATCATGGAGGGTGCCCTCGGCGTACAGGAACTCGTCCTCGGTCTCGTGCCATGCCTCCCATTGCGGGCGGAGAGACTCACCGTCACGCTCCATGCCGCGGCGTAGCCGTTCCGGCCACGGGGCATCGACGTAGATGACGGTGCTCGCATACGGCCGCGCGCTGCGTTGCGCGACTCCCACGCCCTCCACGATCAGATACCGGCGCTGCGGCACCCGGATGGTGTGGGTGCGCTCGTCGAGCAACCAGTCCCACATGGCGAACTCGCCGCCCACACCGCGCGAGAGGGGCTCAAGCACCTGATCCACCAGCACGCGGTCAAGTATTGGCAACCCTCCCCAGCCCTCGTACATGTCGTCACTGTGCAGAATCTGTACTGGCGCGTCGTCCGGTGTGGGGTTGTCGGGATCGTAGGTGCCCGCGCCTTCCGACTCCTGGCCCCCCAGCGCGAGAGACAGGCGGTTGGCGAGCGTCGTCTTCCCGCTGCCAGCGGGCCCGTCGACGAGCACCACGCGCATCACTCCGCACTGGGGCTCGCGGCGCTGCACCAGGGATACCAGGTCCGACAAGGATGGCTGGGACATATCAGCAGGCTAGCGCGCGGCGCCGAATGGAGCACGGCACGCACCGCCGAGACGCGTATCTTTTGCCGCCGGTGACGCTACCTTGGTCGCATGGAGCCAGCAGTTCACCCGAAAGTTGCCCAGGTCCAGGCGGCCCTCCACGCGGGAGGAGTCGACGTGACGGTGCGTCAGATCGACAAGCCCACACCGACTGCGGTGTCGGCCGCCGAGTACCTCGGCTGCGAGGTGGGCGCGATCGCCAGCTCGCTCGTGTTCCTGGCCGATGGCGAGCCGATTCTGGTGGTGACGTCTGGGGCGCACCGGGTCAACACCACCGCGCTGGCTGGCCGCATCGGCGTCCAGGCGATCACGAGGGCAACACCAGACGACGTGCGGGCGGCGACCGGCCAGGTAATCGGCGGCGTCGCTCCCGTGGGGCATCCCGCGCCGGTGCGCACGTACCTTGACGTGGCGCTGCGCGACCACGACGAGGTGTGGGCGGCGGCGGGAATCCCGGCGTCGCTGTTTGCCATCGGGTACGCGGACCTGCTGCGGGTGACAGGGGCGACCGAGGTCGAGGTCGACTAGCGCGATCGAGCGACTGAGTGGCCGGAAGCTCCTAGGGTCCTAAACAGTCGCCCACGGCCGGAAGTGCTTGACTCGCGCCCTCGCGGCCTTGCCCTGCTCCACCACTCTCGCGGGAGCCGTGCCGCCAGCGCCATCGCGCGCGGCGAGCGAACCCTCGACGGTCAGCACCTTGAGCACGCCCTCGTTGAGGGCTTCGTGGATTCCCGACATCTCCTCCAGGGTCATCTCGTGGAGCTCCTTGCCGCGCTTCTCGCACAGCCGCACGCACGCGCCTGCGACCTCGTGCGCCTCGCGGAACGGAACGCCCTGCTTCACGAGCCACTCGGCGACGTCGGTCGCGAGCGAGAATCCGGCGGGCGCGAGTTCGGCCATGCGCTCCGGGTGGAACACGAGCGTGCCCACCATCCCTGCGAAGGCGGGCAACACCGTCTCAAGGGTGTCGACGGCGTCCAGGGCGGGCTCGTGGACCTCCTGAATGTCGCGGTTGTAGGCCAGCGGCAGGCCCTTGAGGGTGGTGAGCAGGCCGGTCAGGTCGCCGATGAGACGACCAGCCTTGCCGCGCGCCAGTTCCGCGATGTCGGGGTTCTTCTTCTGCGGCATGATGCTCGAGCCGGTCGAGTAGGCGTCGTCAAGGGACGCGAAGCCGAACTCCACTGTCGCCCACAGGATGATCTCCTCCGACAGCCGCGACAGGTCGACGCCAATCATGGCCGCGACCCAGGAGAACTCGGCGATCACGTCACGCGCAGCAGTCGCGTCGATCGAGTTCTCTGTGGGCCCGGCAAAGCCGAGCTCCGCCGCGACGGCAACAGGGTCCAGCCCCAGCGTGGAGCCAGCGAGAGCGCCAGCACCGTAGGGCGACCATGCCGCCCGCGAGTCCCAGTCGGTGAGCCGCTCCACGTCGCGCAGCAGCGGCCACGCGTGCGCCATGAGGTGATGACCAAGCGTGACGGGTTGCGCGTGCTGCATGTGCGTGCGGCCCGGCATGGGGTCGTCGAGGTGCCGGTCGGCTTGCGCCAGCAGCGCTTCCACCACATCCAACACCTGGGAGGCGATGGTCCGCGCGTGACGGCGCAGGTACATGCGCGGCAGTGTCGCGATCTGGTCGTTGCGGGAACGCCCTGCGCGCAGCTTTCCGCCAAGGTCCGGGCCGACGCGGTCGATCAGCAGCCGCTCGAGCGCGCCGTGCACGTCTTCGTCGGCCGTAGAAGGCTCCACCTTGCCAGCGGCGACTGCCGTCCGCAGCGCCGTCAACTCCTTGACCATCTGGGCGGTCTCCGCATCGCTCAACAACCCCGCCCGCTGCAGGGCGTGCGCGTGCGCGACCGACGCGGCCAGGTCGTCGTCCGCATAACGCCAATCAAAATGAGTTGACACGCTCAACTTCGCAAGCGCCTCGGAGGGCCCGCCGCTGAAGCGACCTCCCCACAGTGCGCCCTCGTTGGTGCCTTCAGCCTTCGCCATCGTCGTCCCCTTCGTTACCCATCACGAGTGTGCCAGGAACCCGCCGCTTCGTGCACAGCGGCGGGTTCCTGGAATCGACCTTCTCTAAGAGTTCGCGACCCTCGCCGCGCGCGCCGCCGCCTGCTTGGCCGCGAGACCGTAGATCTCGATGAAGCCGCGTGCGGCACTCTGGTCGAAGGTGTCGCCCTCGTCGTACGTGGCCAGGTTGAAGTCGTACAGTCCGATGTCGGAGCGACGTCCGGTGACAGTCGCCTTGCCGCCATGCAACACCAGGCGGATGTCGCCGGTCACGTACTGCTGCGTGTCCTCGATGAACGCGTCGAGCGACTGCTTGAGCGGCGAGGACCACATGCCGTCGTAGACCAGGTCTGTCCACTGCTGCTGGATCACGCGCTTGTAGCGCGCCTGCTCGCGCTCGAGCGTGACGTTCTCCAGCTCGCGGTGCGCCTCGATCAACGCG
>NZ_JADQBF010000057.1 GCF_016278775.1 Demequina sp.
AGTCGCGACTCCTGCTGAATCATGTCTTCTTCTCCTGTCGTCTGGTTCTCGTCGCCGTGGGCGGCGAGCCTGGTCGAACGTTGGTTACTTGGCCTTTTCGAGGATCTCCACCAGGCGCCAGCGCTTGGACGCTGACAGCGGGCGGGTCTCCATGATGAGCACGAGGTCGCCGGTTCCGGCGGTGTTCGTCTCGTCGTGCACCTTGACCTTGGAGGATCGGCGCAGGACCTTGCCGTAGAGCGCGTGCTTGACGCGGTCTTCGACCTCGACGGTGATGGTCTTGTCCATCTTGTCTGACACGACGTAGCCGCGGCGCGTCTTGCGATACGCGCGGTGCTCTACTGTCGCGGTGGCGTGCTTCTTGCTCGACATATCTGTTTACCTCTTGACTTACGACTTCGCCGCTGGGGCGGTGCGGATGCCGAGCTCGCGCTCGCGCAGGATCGTGTAGATGCGCGCGATGTCACGCTTGACGGCCTTGAGTCGCCCGTGGCTCTCCAACTGGCCAGTAGCCGATTGGAAGCGCAGGTTGAACAGCTCAGCCTTCGCCTTCTTGAGTTCCTCTGCGAGGCGCTCGTTCTCCATCGCGTCGAGCTCGATTGGCTCGAGGCCCTTGGTTCCGATGGTCATTAGACGTCACCACCCTCACGCTTGATGAAGCGGGTCTTCATGGGGAGCTTGTGCTGCGCGCGGCTGAGCGCCTCGCGAGCCAGGTCTTCCGGGACACCGGCGAGTTCAAACATCACTCGGCCGGGCTTGATGTTGGCGATCCACCACTCAGGCGAACCCTTACCGGAACCCATGCGGACTTCGGCTGGCTTCTTGGTGAGCGGGCGGTCAGGGTAGATGTTGATCCACACCTTTCCACCACGCTTCACGTGACGGGTCATGGCGATACGAGCCGCCTCAATCTGACGGTTCGTGACGTATGCAGGCTCGAGGGCCTGGATTCCGTACTCACCAAACGACACCTCAGTGCCACCGGTCGCCATTCCAGAACGGCCAGGGTGGTGCTGCTTACGGTGCTTCACTCGACGTGGAATCAGCATGGCTTAGCTCTCCTTCCCAGCGTCGGCCTTGGGGGCCTCAGCCTTGGCGGCCTCAGCCTTGGGGGCGTCGGCGGCAGGGGCGGCAGCAGCTGCGGGAGCCTCCTGCGTGCGGGGTGCGTCGTCACGACGCGGGCCACGCCCGCCGCCACGAGAGTCGCGTCCACGTTGGGGACGAGGGGCCTTGGCCTGTTCGGCTGCCCACTCCTTCTCCGTCATGTCGCCCTTGTAAATCCAGACCTTCACGCCGATCTGACCGAACGTCGTGCGCGCCTCGAAAAAGCCGTAGTCGATGTTCGCGCGGAGCGTGTGCAACGGCACGCGGCCCTCACGATAGAACTCCGAGCGCGACATTTCCGCTCCACCGAGACGGCCGGAGCACTGCACGCGAATGCCCTTGGCGCCACCGCGAAGGGCGGACTGAATGCCCTTACGCATGGCGCGACGGAAGGCGACGCGTGAAGCAAGCTGCTCGGCGATGCCCTGAGCCACCAACTGCGAGTCGATCTCAGCGTTCTTCACCTCAAGGATGTTGAGCTGGACCTGCTTGCCAGTGAGCTTCTCAAGAGAGGAGCGCAACTTGTCTGCCTCGGCGCCACGGCGACCGATGACGATGCCCGGACGCGCCGTGTGAAGGTCGACGCGAACGCGCTCACGCGTGCGCTCGATCTCGACCTTGGACACGCCTGCGCGCTCAAGGTCCTTCTTCATCATGTCGCGAATCTTGACGTCTTCGCCGACGTAGTCACGGTAACGCTCTCCGACCTTGGTGGAGTCCGCGAACCAACGCGAGCGGTGGTCGGTGGTGATGCCCAGGCGGTAGCCGTGCGGGTTGACCTTCTGACCCATTACTTGGCCCCTTCCTTGACGGGCGTTGCCACAGTCACACTGATGTGGCTCGTACGCTTGAGAATCTGGTTGGCGCGACCCTGTGCGCGAGGGCGAATGCGCTTCATTGTCGGGCCCTCGTCCACGGTGATCGCGGTGATGACGAGCTCGTGCTCGTCGAACCGCTCGCTCGCAGCCTCGGCCTTCTGGCGCGCGTTAGCGATCGCAGAGTCGATGAGCTTGCGCACGTCGATGGCAACCGCCTGCGGCTGGAACTTGAGCGAGGCGGATGCCTCGACCGCGTTCTGACCGCGCACGAGGTTCACCACGCGGCGTGCCTTCTGGGCAGTGGTGCGGAGGTACCGCGTCTGCGCCTTGGCTTCCATGTTGATCTACTCCTGTTTGCCGGGCCCGCCTTAGCGGCGGCCCTTGCGGTCGTCCTTGATGTGGCCCTTGAACGTGCGCGTGGGCGCGAACTCGCCCAACTTGTGGCCGACCATCGACTCGGTGACGAACACCGGGACGTGCTTGCGGCCGTCGTGCACGGCGAGAGTGTGACCCAAGAAGTCAGGAGTGATGACACTCCTGCGCGACCAGGTCTTGATGACGTTCTTGGTGCCCGCCTCATTCTGCACGTCCACCTTCTTCTGAAGGTGACCGTCGATGAAGGGGCCCTTTTTCAAGCTACGAGGCATGTCTATCGCTCCTTAGCGCTTGTTCTTGCCGGTGCGACGACGGCGCACGATGAGCTTGTCGGATTCCTTGTTCGCCTGACGGGTGCGGCCCTCAGGCTGGCCCCACGGGCTCACGGGGTGACGTCCACCGGACGTCTTACCCTCGCCACCACCGTGGGGGTGGTCCACCGGGTTCATGACGACACCACGGACGGTCGGGCGCTTGCCCTTCCAACGCATGCGGCCAGCCTTGCCCCAGTTGATGTTCGACTGCTCGGCATTGCCGACCTCGCCGACCGTGGCGCGGCAGCGCGAATCCACGTTGCGGATCTCGCCTGACGGCATACGCAACTGGGCGTAGGGGCCATCCTTGGCGACAAGCTGCACAGAGGAGCCTGCGGAGCGCGCGATCTTGGCTCCGCCTCCTGGGCGAAGTTCAATCGCGTGGATCACCGTACCGACGGGGATGTTGCGTAGCGGCAGGTTGTTGCCAGGCTTGATGTCGGCGCCAGCCCCCGCCTCGATCGGGTCGCCCTGCTTGAGACGGTCGGGAGCGATGATGTACCGCTTCTCTCCGTCCGCATAGTGCAGCAGCGCGATGCGTGCCGTGCGGTTGGGGTCGTACTCGATGTGAGCGACGGTCGCCGGAACGCCGTCCTTGT
>NZ_JADQBF010000067.1 GCF_016278775.1 Demequina sp.
CAACTCGAACGGTGGGACGGCGAACAGTGGCTCTCGGCAGGCGAGGTGGGATTGTGCCTTGTCGACTGGGAGTGTGTCGGGGA
This sequence comes from Demequina sp., assembly GCF_016278775.1. Taxonomy (GTDB): domain Bacteria; phylum Actinomycetota; class Actinomycetes; order Actinomycetales; family Demequinaceae; genus Demequina. Next base: position 84 of record NZ_JADQBF010000067.1, read on the forward strand.
GGTCACGACCCGGCTCGATGCCGTCAACGACATCGGACTGGGCGCAGTCCCAGGCCAGCCGGGTCCGTCGACACTCATGACCACCGACGGCTTGGGGGACGGGTGGTATCGGCTGACGCAGCGCGCAGCGCTCGATCAGGGCCTTGCCACGGGGATCTTTGAGGTCCGCACGGGCGCGAGCGCCGCACCGCCGCAGCCCCCCGTTGACGAGGTCCGGTTGAGCGTCGAGCCGGCTCTTGTCCCGCCAGACGGCGGCACAGTCCGCGTGTCTACTGTCGTACCACCCGGGCCCGACGGCAGCCTCACGGCAGAGGACATCGCGGAGGTCGACACTGGCCTTGCGTCGTCAGCGCTGGCACAGCGGTGGAACGGTCAGAACTGGATTGACGTGGCTGAGTTGTCCGTGGAACCACGCGACGCCGCACTTGGGGCCGAATGGGGCTCGTACATCACGCTTCCGCCGCTGTCAGAGGGCTCGTACCGGCTTGTCCGCGAGCGATCGGGCGAGCCGCCGGCATGGGGCCTGTTCGCCGTGATCGCAGCAGTGCCAGCGGCCGAGTAGGCGCCGTCACGCCGCCTCTTTCGGCGGCTAGGAACCGGGCCCGTGGCGGCTCTCACCCAGCGAGCACGTTCCACACCGCCTTGGTGCCGGGCCGTTCAGCGTCCTCGTGTATCGGGTCGAGCGAGAACGTCCCGCGGCGCCGCAGCGCCCTGTTCGCCAGGTTGGACGTCCCCGAATGGCGCGAGAAGGCACCAGAGGGCCCCACGCCGTCGTCTTCGATGATGACGCTCAGCCGGCCGTCCTTGGCGGAAATGGTGACGGAACACGACGTCGCATGCGCGTGCCGCGCGGTGTTGGACAACAGCTCACGAATCACGGCGATGATGTCGTCCGAGAGCGTCGGGTCGCTGTCCACGGCGCGCGATGCCGCCCCCCAGTCGTCCACCGACAGGAACGGGACAAAGCCCAGCGAGTCGTGAGCGAGGATGAGTTCGCGTCGCACCCGCTCCGCCAGCGGCTCGGACGTGCGGTCGCCCTGCAATTGGCTCATCACCCCGCGCACCTCCCGCTGGGCGCGCTTGACGTGGTCGAGGGTGGCGGCGAGCCGGTCTCGCGCCTCAGGGGACACGTCGTCCGTGAGTGATTCAAGCTGCATGGCAGTCGCGAACAACTCCTGAGACACGAAGTCGTGAAGGTCATCGGCGATACGCTCGCGCTCCTCCAACAAGTTGGAGACGTTGCGCACGTGAGCGAGTTCGGCGAATTGAAGGGCGAGCGCCGCCTGGTTGGAGAAGCGCTGGGCGGTCGCCAGATCGTGGTCATCGAACGTGTTGTAGTTCTTCTCTCGCCACAGCATCAGCAGCCCAAGCGTGCGCGCACCCGCGAGGAGCGGCGCGTACAGGGTGGGCCCAAAGCCGCGGACGGGATCCAGGATTGTGGGGCCGGGGGGCTCTTGAGCGATGGTGCCTTGGCCGGCGCGAATCACCGACATCGCGAAGCCGTCTGACGGGAGGATCAGCCCCAGCAGTTCGTCTGCCTTCTCGCCGTGAGTGAACTCCATGACCCACTCGTCGTCGATGCCGGGCAGCACAAGCGCGGCAGCAGCCGCCCCCGACAGCTCCTTCGCGGACGCGACGATGCGGGCGATTGCGGTCTCGTCGCCTGGGTTGGCCAGCAACGCGGTGGTGATGGCCTGCGATGCCGCGAGCCAGTTCTCGCGTTCCAGGGACTCCTCGAACAACTGCGCGTTGTCGATCGCCACCGATGCGGCCGCTGCGAGCGTCTGTACGATGGCCTCGTCTTCCGGAGTGAACCCACCCTCCTTGGAGGCCAGGTAGAGGTTTCCGAATACCGAACCACGGGCGCGCAGAGCGCAGCCAAGGAACGAACCGAGCGGGGGGTGCCCCTTGGGGAGTCCGATGAACGCCGGGTGCTCCGTGATCTCGTCGATCACGAGCGTGCCCTCGCTGGGAATCTCGGCAAGGGTGCCGACGCTGTTGGGGGCCCTGTCGATCATTTGCCACACGGTGGTGTCGATGCCTTGGTAGTGGAAGTCGATCGACACGCCGTGCTCGTCCAACACGTTGATCGCGGCCAGCGGCGCTCCGGTGGTCTTCATGGCGGCGTCGAGCATCTTGTTGAGCACAGACGGCAGGTCGAGTTGGCGGTTGAGCGACAGAATCGCGTCGGTGACAGCATCCGTCATGGGGCGCTCCTTTCCACCAGATGGGCTAGCTGCCATCGAGGCTCACCACCCTATCGACCACGTCGAGGATTCCGAGGTCATGGGTCACGATCACGACCGACTTTCCTTGTCGCCGCATGGCGGCCACGAGGGCGCGCAGGGCGTCGATGCCATCGGCGTCGAGGTGTTCAGCTGGCTCGTCAATCAGATGGATGGGGGCTGGGCACAGGACTGCGCGCGCGAGGAGCAGCCGCCGGCGTTCGCCGCCAGAGACCGTGTTTCCTCCAGACCCCAGCCGCGTGTCGAGGCCAGCTGGCAGCGAGTCGAGCCACGGCCCCAGTTGCACGGCCTCGAGCGCGGCACGTGCCTGGTGCTCCGTGACCGCTCCGTCGGCCACACGGAGGTTCTCCAGCAGCGTGGTGCCGAAGAGATGAGCGTCCTCTGGCGTCATGGCGACCACACGGCCGACGGTATCGGGACCGACGGGAGCGCCGCCCACCAAAGCCTTGCCTTGAGCGGGTGCGAGAGCGCCAGCGATCGTCAGCAGCAGCGTGGTCTTGCCGATGCCGGTGCGGCCGACGATGCCGAGCGCGCCGCCTGGCTCGATCGTGGCTGTCACGGGCACCGTGGGGAGCATTCCCGGCCACGCGGCGCTGAGCCCCTCAAGCCGTAGCGGTGCCGTGGCGGGCACGGGGGCGTCGGACGCGGCCAATCCCGGTGCCCCCTCAACCGCCCCACGCGCCATGGCCCCTTCCGGCTCCGCACCGCCCACCATCGCCTGCACCCGGCGCGCGGCCACGGCCGAGCGGAAGGCCTGCTGGACGGCCGCAGGGACGGCGCTGACCGCCTCGAAGGCCGCGAGCGGCAACAGGGTCACCACGGCGGTATCGGTGGGAGGCAGCCCGGCGTGACGCGCTGCGGAGACGGCAAGCCAGAGGGCCAGCACCAGAGCGGCACCTTGGGCGGCCTGCAGTGACGCGGCGGCCCACGCCGCGGGCCGTGCCGACAACTCGGCGGCGTCCTCGGCATCGAGATCGGCGGCGCGGAGCTCGTCTGCGGCGGCCCCGGACGTGCCCCACACCCGGTGTTCTGCGGCGCCATCGATCGCCTCGAGAGTCGCGGTGGAGACCCGTGCTGCTGCTGCCGTGCCCGCGTGCGCTGCCGTGCGGGCGGAGCGCCACGTCATGAGACCAGACAACACGGCGGCTGCCACGAGGCACCCGGCGAGCGTGGCGCCCGCGACGGGCAAGTACGCCGTGGTGATCGCAATCGACAGCAGACTGACGGTGCCTGCCACGCCCAACGGGATGAGCGACCGCACCACGGCGTCGCCCATGGCATCGATGTCGCCGCCCATGCGGGCCACGATGTCGCCGCGACGCAGCCCAAGGACGCGCGAGGCTCCCGTGCGGGCCACTCCTTCGTACGTGCGCGTGCGCAGCGCGACGACGCCGCCCAACGCGGTCTCATGGCTCACCAGGCGCTCGAGGTAGCGGAACAGGCCGCGGGCGATGCCAAAGAAGCGCACCGCGACCGCAGCGAGGCCAAGCTCCGCGGGGGAGGGCATGCCTGCAGCCTTGGCGATCATCCACGCCGCGACGGCCGCGAGGCCCACGGCAGACCCGAGCGCCATGGTCCCCGCGCCGACCGAGAGGAGGACGCGAACCGGCTTCACCTCGGCGTCACGCAGCAGCGCGCGCCAATCCAGCCGCTGCTGCGGCTGCGCGGGGGAGCGAGGCTTCGCAAGCGACCGGGGGGTCACGAGGCGCCCCTGACGGCCGCGGCTCGCACCTCGACCACGGCATCGGCCGCGTCTATCACCAACGGGTCATGCGTCGCAGCGACCACGGTGGCTCCCGCGCGTGCCAGTCCCACGATGCGCTGCACCAGTTGCGACCTGGCCTCGCCGTCCAGGTGCGCGGTCGGCTCGTCGAACAGCAACACGGGGCGGCCGGACGTGAGGGCACGCTCGTACGCCTTGAGTTGTCGCTGACCCAGGCTCAGTTCGCGCCCTTCGGGCCCCAACTCCGGACGTTGGGGAACCCACGCGCATTGGCGGGTCCAGGCGTCGGCGTCGGCGTCGGTCAGGTCGATCTGGTGCCCGGCAACGGTCGCGATCACCGAGCCATGGTCGGGGGCGAGCAGTCCCGCGAGAGCCAGCAGCGCCGTGGACTTGCCCTCGCCGTTGGGGCCGCGTAGCACCGTGAGTTCGCCGGGCTTCGCGCAGACGCTCACCGACGCCGGAGCGTGGCGGGCTCCGTCGGGAGTGGCGACCGACACGTCGGCGAGGCACACGGTGGCCCCTACGAAGTCCGCGACGGCGCCGCCAGGCGTTCCCACCACTGGCGTTGGCTGCTCCAGGATGGAGAACGCCGCGTCGGCCGCTGCGATGCCGTCTGCCGAAGCGTGGAAGTGGGTGCCGACGTTGCGCAAGGGAAGGTAGACCTCCGGCGCGAGAATCAGCACGGCAAGCGCGGTCTCGATCGACACGTTCCCGTCAATCAGGCGGAAGCCGAGGGTGACGGCGACGATTGCGACAGACAGGGTCGTTAACAGTTCCAGCACGAATCCCGAGAGGAACGCGATCCGCAGCGACCCCATCGTCGCGTTCTTGGAGGCGGTGCCCAACTCACGCACCCGCGCAGCTGGACCGCGCTCTCGCCCGAGCGCCCGAAGGGTGGGCACCCCGGCGATGAGGTCGAGAGTGCGCGCGCCCAGGCGTTCCATCGCCTCGAGGTGGCTGCGCGAGCGGTCGCGAGTCACGAGGCCAACGAGGATCATGAACAGCGGCACCAGGGGGAGCGTGAGGGCCACGATGAGCGCCGACAGCCAGTCAAGCCCCAGCACCACTACCAACATGAGCGGCGTGACGGTCGAGGCGAGCATCAGCTGCGGCAGGTAGCGCACAAAGTAGGGCAGCAGCCCGTCGAGGCCCCTCGTGACGGTGGTGACGACCTCGGCTCCCTTGCCAGACGCGATCCAGCGGGGACCCATGCCCGTCGCGTGCGCCACGACAGCCTCGCGGAGTTGCGAGACCACGCGGGTGCCCGCGCGGTGGGCGAGGCGTTCCTGAACCCACACGACCACCACGCGGGCCACGACCACCAGCACGAGCCACGGCAGGCCCTGGGCCAGTTCGCGCGCACCAAGCGGCACGAGAAGCCCCAAGGGGCCGAGGCCGTCCTCCGTCAGTGGTGCAGGAGCCAACACCGGAGCGAGCATGCGGGACACCAGGAGCGCCTGGAACAGGATGGTGAACGCGGTCAGAAAACCAAGCGCCGCCGTCACGATCACGTAACGGCGGGCTGGCCCGATCCGCGCGATGAGGCGCGGGTCGATTGGCTTCATAGAGTCCCTAGTTCTTGTGGAACGTCAACTCATTGTGCTCCGGCATGTGGTCTTCTGAGAGCCGACGTTTGAACACCCAGTATGACCATGCCTGGTAGGCGAGTACGACGGGAGTCATGATGGCGGCTACCCACGTCATCACCACGAGCGTGGTGTGCGAGGAGCGCGCGTTGTCGACCGTGAGGCTGAACGCGGCATCGGTGGTCGACGGCATGACGTCGGGATAGAGCGATCCGAAGATGAGCGTCACCGCTCCGACGATGGCGAGCGCGTTGAACGTGAACGCCAGGCCGAACCTGTCGGTGCGGCTGAACCACGCCGCGCCCATCAGTCCAACAGCGGCGAGCACGAGCGCGCCCCACGTCCAGGCGTTCTCCGAGTAGGCAAGCTGCAGCCACAGGGCCCACACCGCGCCGACCACGACCGCCACGATCGAGGCCTTCCGTGCAAATGGCTTTGCACGGTCGAGCACTGCGCCGGAAGTCTTGAGCGACAGGAAGATCGCGCCGTGGCTCAGGAAGATCGCCAGGGTCACCAGCCCACCCAGCAAGGCGAACGGGTTGAGCAGGTTGAAGAATCCGCCCGTGTAGGTGAAGGTCTCGTCAATGGGCACGCCGCGCACGATGTTGGCGAAGGCGACGCCCCACAGGATCGAGGGGATCCAAGACGAGACGACGATGGCGAGTGTCCACCGGTTGCGCCAGTTCTCGTCGTTGATCTTTGCCCGGTACTCGATGGCCACCGCACGCACAATGAGAGCGAGAAGGATGAGCAGCAACGGCAGGTAGAAGCCGGAGAACAAGGTGGCGTACCACTCGGGGAAGGCCGCGAACGTGGCTCCACCGGCGGTGAGCAGCCACACCTCGTTGCCGTCCCACACGGGGCCGATCGTGTTGATCAGGACCCGCTTGCCCTTGGACGTCTTGCCGACGATCGGCATGAGCATGCCGACGCCGAAGTCGAAGCCCTCGAGCACTAGGTAGCCGGTCCACAGGACCGCGATCAGGATGAACCAGAAATCTGCGAGATTCATGAGTGAAGTTCCTTCCGGCCTAGTACGCGAAGGACAGCGGGCCGTCGCCGTCGTTGTCGCGGGGAGTGGATGCCTCGGCTGTCGGCGCGCCCTCTTGGGCGTAGCGCACGATGAGTCGGTACCAGAAGACGCCGAGTAGGGCGTAGATCAGGGTGAAGGCCACCATCGAGATGGCGACTTCCCATGTGGAGGCGGCGACCGACACGCCGTGCTTGGTGAGCATGTACACCATGTCGGAGCCCGTGGGGTTGGGCGCCACCACAAACGGCTGGCGGCCCATCTCTGTGAAGATCCAGCCGAAGGACGCCGCGATGTACGGCGCGGGAATCGACCACACCGCAAGTCGGGAGAACCACTTCTTGTCGGTGCTGGCGCCCTTGCGGGTGAGCCACAGTGCCGCCAAGGCCGTGACCGCGGAGAACGCGGCGAGTCCGATCATGAGGCGGAACGACCAGTACGTGACGGCGAGGTTGGGGCGGGTGTCGCTCTCAACCTCATAGCCAGCGAGAGCAGGCACCACCGGGTTGGCGGCATCGGAGGTACCGGCGTATTGCCGCTGGAGTTCGTTCAGGCCGGTGACGGTGGCGTCGAAGTTGCCTTCCGCGAGGTAGGAGGTGAAGCCAGGGATCGACAGCACGTGTTGCACAGAGCCTGGGTCGTCGCCCGCCAAGTTGCCAAACGCGAGCAACGAGAATCCTGCCCCTTCTTCCGTCTCCATGATGCCTTCCGCCGCGGCCATCTTCATGGGCTGCTGCTCGAACATCATCTTTGCCTGAATGTCGCCCGTGACGATCACGGCGACTCCGGCGACGATCATCGTCACGGCGCCGAATCGCAGCGCCGTGCGGTACATCGGCAACTCGCCGTCACCCTTGTTCGCCCTGGCCTTCTTGACCATCCAGTAGGCGGCGATGCCTGCAATGAAGGTTCCGGCGACGAGGAATGCGGTGGCGATCACGTGGGGGAACGCGGCAAGGGTGGTGGAGTTGGTGAGGACCGCCCAGATGTCGGTCATCTCCGCTCGACCGGTTTCGGGGTTGAACTCGGTGCCGACGGGGTGCTGCATCCAGGAATTGGCGGCAATGATGAAGTACGCGGAGATGTTGGCGCCGATGGCGAAGAGCCAGATGCTGGTGAGGTGGACCTTCTTGGACAGGCGGTCCCAACCGAAGATCCAGACTCCAAGGAAAGTCGACTCGAGGAAGAAGGCCACGAGGGCCTCCATCGCGAGCGGTGCGCCGAAGATGTCTCCCACGTAGCGGGAGTACTCCGACCAGTTCATGCCGAACTGGAACTCCTGCACGATGCCGGTGGCGACACCCAGCGCGAAGTTGATCAGCAACAACTTTCCGTAAAACTTCGTGAGGCGCAGCCACTTCTCTTTGCCCGTGCGCACCCACATGGTCTGCATGATCGCGACGAGGATCGACAGCCCGATGGTGAGTGGAACGAGGATGAAGTGATAGACGGTAGTGATACCGAACTGCCAGCGCGCCAGCTCCAGCGCTTCCATCGCATGTCCTCCTTAGACGTGTAGCCACAACTTACTCCGGGGGGTATTGCGGGGGACCGGGACTCAAGTCCCGGGTTGGCTTCTCCGCGCCCCTGGTCCCGCATCCCGTGTCCCGGATTTGTCCCGGCTGGTGATTCGAGCCGCGCTGCCCATGAAGCACCATAGTGCCTGCTCTCGCGCCCCCATCTCGCTCCAGCCCCTGTTGGCCGAGCGAGCGGGTCCCGCGTCGCCACCGGGACCTTCCGTGGCCAAGGTCCCGGCACGCGCCCCCTCATCGCTTCTGCGTGCTCGGCCCGCCCGTTCTCGAGCGAGCGGTGGCGTGCTCAACTCGCCATCTGCGTCGGCGCGCCACTACAAAGGCCGCGAATGGTGCGCGGTATGCGACAATGTCCACAGGTCAGCGCTTCACCACACGAAGTGCCCACCACGCGACAGACACACCGGCCTTGGCTGACAGCGGAGAGATCCGCCAGGCGCCGCCCCGGAATGGTCCGCCGCGACCATGAGACTTCCGTCACCGAGAGTGGCGACCGACGTAGACGCCGGGGCCGAGTGTGGTCGGCCCTGACGCTGTGAGGTACCCGCTGTGAGCGAGGACAACACCACCGCCCCCAATGCCGTCATCTTCCAGGCTCCCCAGCCGGCGCCAGAAACCCCAGCAAAGCGTGCACCCCGCCGTGCATCGGCGCCAGCGGGGCCACCGTCGGCCGCGGACAAGCCAGCCCAAGCCGCGAAGTCGACGGCGGCAGCGAAGAAGGACAAGCCCGCTAGCGGCGCTGGCTCGAAGGCCAAGACCAAGGCGAAGGCAGACAGCGACGACGCTGTAGCGGCTGGCGAGGCCAAACGCAAGCGCACTCGCGCCAAGAAGGATCCCGCCGCGTCGAGCGACGGTGAGCAGCCCAAGGACCAGGATTCAAGTCCCAAGGATGCTGCCAACAAGGGCCCCGAGGCTTCGGACAACGACTCAGATGGGGACGACGCAGCAAAGCGCCGACGCCGTCGCGGCGGTCGCGGTCGCGGCAAGAAGCGCGCGGACGGCGATGGTGACGACGGCGACGGCGGCTCGTCACAGCGCGACGATTCCACCTCTGGCGACTCAGGTTCGGGTGACGATTCCTCTTCCGACGACGGCGATGGCTCGGGCACGTCCCGCCGGCGCCGCCGTCGCAGCCGTGGATCCCGCTCTTCGTCCTCCTCGTCCTCAAGCAACAACGACGACCAGCTTCAAGGCTCCACCCGACTGCAGGCCAAGCGCCAGCGTCGGCGCGACTCTCGTGACGGTCAGCGCCGCCGCCCGGTGATCTCGGAGGCCGAGTTCTTGGCCAGGCGCGAGTCCGTCAAGCGCGACATGGTGGTGCGCGAGAAGGACGGCCGCGTGCAAATCGCCGTGCTTGAGGACGACGTATTGGTGGAGCACTACGTGAGCCACCAGGCGGATTCGTCCATGGCTGGCAACGTGTACCTGGGCCGCGTGCAGAACGTGCTCCCTGGCATGGAAGCCGCGTTCGTGGACGTGGGCCGGGGCCGCAACGCCGTGCTGTACGCAGGCGAGGTCAACTGGGACGCCGCCGGGCTCGACGGCAAGCCCAAGCGCATCGAACTCGCCCTCAAGCCGGGCGACACGGTCATGGTGCAGGTCACCAAGGATCCGATCGGCCACAAGGGCGCACGCGTCACGTCGCAGATCTCTCTCGCCGGACGCTTCCTGGTGTACGTGCCTGCAGGGGGAGTGACCGGCATCAGCCGCAAGCTTCCCGACACCGAGCGCAACCGCCTCAAGAAGCTGCTGCGCGAAGTGATCCCCGCCGACGCTGGCGTCATTGTGCGCACGGCCGCAGAGGGGGCCTCCGAGGAGGAGTTGCGCGCGGACGTCGAGCGACTGAAGCGTCAGTGGGAGTCGATCGAAGTCGAGGCCAAGGGAGGCAAGGCCCCGCAGCTGTTGCGCGGCGAGCCGGATATGGCCATCCGCGTGGTGCGCGACATCTTCAACGAAGACTTCGAGTCGCTCACGATTCAGGGCGAGGACACCTGGAACTCGCTCAGCGCTTACGTGGGACAGGTCGCTACCGACCTGGCGCCGCGCCTTCACAAGTTTGTGGGCGAAGGCGACGTGTTCACGGCGCATCGCATCGACGAACAACTCACCAAAGGCATGGACCGCAAGGTCTGGCTGCCCTCCGGCGGCTCGCTCGTCATTGACCGCACCGAGGCTATGACAGTGGTGGACGTCAACACCGGCAAGTTTGTGGGCAAGGGCGGCACGCTCGAAGAGACCATGACCCTCAACAACCTTGAGGCCGCGGAAGAGATCGTGCGCCAGTTGAGGCTGCGCGACATCGGCGGCATCATCGTGATCGACTTTGTGGACATGCTGCTTGAGGCCAACCGCGACCGCGTGTTGCGCCGCCTCATCGAGTGCCTGTCGCGAGACCGCACCAAGCACCAGGTGGCGGAAGTCACCTCGCTTGGCCTGGTGCAGATGACGCGCAAGCGCGTGGGCCAGGGCCTGGTCGAGGCGTTCTCCGAAACCTGTGACCACTGCAAGGGTCGTGGGTTCTTGGTGCAAGGCGAGCCCGTTGGCGAAGCCACCGAGAAGCAGCCCGAGCAGCCGCGCAGGCGAGGCTCCCGCAGCACTGCGGGAAAGGCCAAAGCCGAGGAGCCCAAGCCAGCCGCGGATGTTCCTGCACTCGACCAGCGCGACGAGTCGCGTGAAATCGTGAAGGCCACTCTGGCGTCCATCGCCGCCGCGGCCGAGAAGGCACACCACGCGAACGAGGGCGAGCCAGCGCACGCCGACTCTACTGAGGCGACTGAGGAGCAGCCTGCCACCGAGCAGCCCGCCACAGAGCAGCCTGCAACCGAGCAGCCCGCCACGCCGGAACCGGCTGACGAGGACGCCTCTCAGTAGGGGGACGTCGCCAGCAACAGCCTGCCGTCAACGGTGATGATCGCTGCACCGGTGGTGAAGAACCGCTCGGGCACCGCGATCACGCTCCCGCCGTCTTCATAGGCGAGCGCCACCGCGCCGGTGACGATGTTGTGCACCCGCATGGTGGTCCCATCGCGCGTGTAGACGAGCGCGCCTCGTGCCGCATGCAGCACGGGTTTGTCCGCGGTGGGAATCGCCCACAGGGCCACGCCGTCGAGGTCGATCGCGCGCATGCCGTCTGCAGACGTGACAACAACGGTGGACGTGGTGGGGTCGATGACCGCGTCGAGAATCCCCTCGGCGATCACCTGGCCGGTGTCCATGCGGACGAGCGCGCGTGTTCCCGCGCCGTCCTCGAGGATGAGCAGGCCGTCACGTAGCTCGCTATCGGTGGCCACCGTGACCGTGCCAGCCCACGTGGGATCGTTCACCGCCCACCGGACAGTGCCGTCGTGCGCGTCGCGCAACTCGACGCGGCCCTGCGTCTCGACCAGCGCTTGGCCGTCAGACTCTCCCAGCGTGCGCTCATCCTCGGCGCCGCCCCACGTGAGGGGAGAGCCGGTGTCAGGGTGAAGCGCCACGGCCGCCCCGGCGTCATCCCCTTGCGCGCCAGGCGAGGGGGAGAAGACGATGCCTGGGCCCGTGAGATGCCCCGGCACCTCGATGGGCCCCCACGCCAGATCCCCTGTGCCGAGGTGGTAGGCCGTCGCAGTGGTCGTCGAAGAGTCGGCAACCTCGTCGGTGATCACCGCGAGGGGATCGCCTTGAGAGGTGCGCGTCAGGGCGACGTCCGCACCGAGCGCGCGTTGCACCGTCCACAGCGCCTCGCCGTCAACGCGGATGGCCGTGAACTCCACGAGCCCGTCGCGCTCCACCGGCCCCAGGACGATCCCGTCGAGTTCGAGCGGCGGTGCGGTCCAGGAAGGGTCAACGACGTCGGCGTCCTCAAGAGCGAGCGGCATCCGCACGTCCGCGGTGTCGACCGGAGAGGGCTGCGCCGCAGGAGCGTACGGCTCGCGCGTCGGGCTCGGCTCCTGTGCGGGCGAGGGGCTCTCCGCGGTAGTGGGCGCCGCGGTCTGGCTCTCCTCGGTAGCAGCGGTGCAGGCGGCAAGGGTGACGACCACGGCGAGGACTCCAGCGATCATGCGGGTTACGCGAGTCACGAGACCTCCTGGTGATCGGCGGCACTGGCCGCCACGTCGGCGGCCGCGCGGCGGCGGTTGCGTGCACGGGCCCGGTGCCACGCCACCAGCACGAGCGCAGCGACCACCAGCACGGCGACGACGTCCACGAGGGGGTTCGACAGCAGCGACGCCTGGGCGGTGAGCCACGACACGGCGTCGCTCGGCACCAGCTCCGGTACGCCCACGAGGCCGTTGGTGGCCCAGAACACGACACCTACCAGCACAATCAACGCACCGGTCGCCACCGATGTGGTGTGGAACTGGCGACCCTTGATGGTGAATCCGCGGCCCCGGAGCGCCCGCTGACCGTGCGCGCCCAACCGCTGCCACGACGCGGCGAGCACCATGAGCGGCACCACCATTCCCGCTCCGTAGACGGCGAGCAGCAACCCCGATCCGACCGCATCACCCTGCGCGGCGGCCAGCGTGAGGACGGCCCCCAAGATGGGTCCGGCGCAAAACCCGGCGATGCCTCCCACCATGCCGAGCAGAAGACTCTTCACCAGGCCGGTGCTGCGCGCGGCGTTGTGCCTCACTGCGTCCGCGCCTGGCATCAGCCGCGAAGGATCGAAGCCCAGCCCGAACATCTGCGCCACCCCCAGCACGATGAGCAAGACGGAGGCCGCCACGATGATGGTCTCGCGTTGAGACACGAACAGTGAGCCGAGGGCGCCAGCCCCGACGCCGAGCGGCACCAGGATGACCAGCAGGCCTGCGTAGAACACGGCTCCGTGTCCCAACAGGCGCGTGCGTGCGCCGACGGTCGAGGCGAAGAACGCGGGCAGGAGGAGCGCACCGCAGGGGCTCAGGAGCGCGAGGGTTCCGCCAAGGAACGCGGTGACGAGGCCGATCTCCACTAGCCGGTCGCCTCAGCCAGGGCACGCTCAAAGGCCTCGACAAAGACGGGTGTGGGTTGCGCACCCACCATCGGCTCGCCGCCCATGACGAACGTGGGGGTCGAGAACGCGCCGAGCCCGATGCCGAGCTCTTGGTTGCGAGTCACCTCTGCGGCGGTGGCGTCATCCGCCATGTCGGACGTGAAGCGCTGCACGTCGAGCGACAGTCGTTCGGCGAGGCTGACCAAGGCATCCTCCGTGAGGTCGCCGGGAGAGCGGTGTTTGCCGTCGGCATAGAGCTCGTGGTGGTACTCCCAGAACTGTCCCTGCAGGCCGGCGGCGTAGGCGGCCCGTGCGGCCCTTTCGGAGTCGCGGCCGTAGACGTTGACATCGCGCCACTCGATGCGTAGGTCGCCGTTGTCGACGTACTCCATCATCACGGGCAGGGTCTCGGCGCTCCACCTGGCACAGAACTGGCACTGGTAGTCGGAGAACACCACCATCACCACGGGGGCGTCGACGGCGCCGATGGCCAGAACGTCTTCAGGGTCGCGACGCTCGGCGCCAGCGAAGCTCACCTCTGCGGGTCCCTCGACCTCGGTGGGGGGACCGTCGGCTGGTGTGACTTGCGGGGACGGGTTGCCGCTCGCCGTGGCGGTACTGGGTTCGACGACAGCCGTTTCCCTGTCGGCACCAGCGGCGTTGCTGCCCACGACGAAGGCGATGAGGGCGATAGCGACGACGCCGACGACGGTGGGAACCACCCATGCGGGGGTGCCGCGGGTGTGGGGGCTGGGGGACATGCAATTCCTTACGTGTGGTCAGGGTGTGGTTCGATGGCGGTGATCTCGATGAGGCCCCCGATGAAGGGCCTCGCGCCACGGTGCACCAGATCGCCAACGAGGGAGCAGTGCAAAAGGATTCCCTAGGGTTTCCAGAATCGCCGCGCCGTTTGACCAGAAGCGTGACGGGGCGGTATCTTTATCAGTCGGCGCGCAAGCGCCCAGCCCTGCCTGCGCCCTCCCAGGGGAGCGGCTGCGGCGGGACCCCTGGCTCATCTGGGCCGCGAGTAAACGAGCTTCAAGAGGAAGTCATCATGGTGTACGCGATTGTCAAGGCCGGCGGCCGTCAGGAGAAGGTATCCGTGGGCGACGTCGTCGTCGTGGACCGTCTTCAAGCGAAGACCGGCGCCTCCGTCGAGCTTCCCGCTCTGCTGCTGGTCGACGGTGACAAGGTCACCTCGGCTTCCAAGGACCTCGCCAAGATCAAGGTCACCGCAGAGGTAGTGCGCGACGAGCGTGGACCCAAGATCCACATCCTCAAGTTTAAGAACAAGACCGGCTACCGCAAGCGCCAGGGCCACCGTCAGGATCTGACGCGGCTCAAGGTCACGGGCATCAAGTAAGCGAGGACTGAACCATGGCACACAAAAAGGGCGCGAGTTCCTCGCGCAACGGTCGCGATTCGAACGCTCAGTACCTCGGCGTGAAGCGCTTTGGCGGCCAGGTCGTCAACGCTGGCGAGATCCTGATCCGCCAGCGCGGCACCCACTTCCACCCGGGCCTCAACGTGGGTCGCGGCAAGGATGACACCCTGTTCGCCCTCGAGGCAGGTGCGGTGGAGTTCTCTCAGCGTCGTGGCCGCAAGGTCATTGACGTGGTCGCCAGCTAAAACCCTCAGACTTCTTCAACAGGGGCGTCACCGGTGGTGGCGCCCCTGTTGCCTTTTCTCGTACCGTCGATTCCAAGGAGGAGCCATGGCCACGTTCGTTGACCGCGTGACGTTGCACGTGACCGCTGGCTCCGGTGGGCACGGCGTCGCCTCCGTTCACCGCGAGAAGTTCAAGCCCTTGGGTGGTCCAGACGGCGGCAACGGCGGGCGCGGCGGCTCCGTCATCGTCGTCGTCGACGCCCAGATGACCACCCTGCTCGACTATCACCACGCGCCTCACCGCAAGGCCAACAACGGCAAGCAGGGTGCAGGCGACATGCGCCACGGCGCCAACGCCGACGACCTTCGCCTGGCCGTGCCCAACGGCACCATGGTGGTGAGCCCCGAGGGCGAGGTGCTGGCCGACCTGGTGGGAGACGGCGCAGAGTACGTGGTCGCCCGAGGCGGTCGCGGGGGACTCGGCAACGCCGCGCTTGCCACCCAGAAGCGCAAGGCCCCCGGCTTCGCGCTGCTGGGAGAGGACGGCGAAGAGGCCACCGTTGTGCTCGAGCTCAAGTCGATCGCCGATGTGGCGCTCGTGGGCTACCCAAGTTCAGGCAAGTCCTCGCTGATCGCGGCCATGAGCGCCGTGCGCCCCAAGATCGCCGACTACCCGTTCACCACGTTGGTTCCCAACCTCGGCGTGGTGGAGACGGGCGGCGGTCGCTTCACGATGGCGGACGTGCCGGGGCTGATCCCCGGGGCGTCCGAAGGCAAGGGCCTCGGCCACGACTTTCTGAGGCACATCGAGCGCTGCTCGGTGATCGCTCACGTGCTGGACACCGCCACGCTCGAGTCCGACAGGGACCCGCTGCGCGACCTCGAGGCCATCTCGAACGAGTTGCGCGCCTACTCGGGCGACGCCCACATCGCGGGCGTGCCGCTGGCCGAGCGCCCCCAAGTGATCGTGCTCAACAAGATCGACATCCCTGACGGCCGGGAACTGGCCGCGATGGTGCGTGCGGAACTGGACGCGATGGGCATGCCGGTATTCGAGGTCAGTGCCGTCAGCCACGAGGGACTGCGCGAGCTCGGCTTCGCGCTCGCGGACATGGTGGCCCACGAGCGCGCCAAGGCCCCCGTGCTGGAGAAGGCCCCCATCGTGGTGCGCCCTCGCGCCGTCAACGAGACCGGCTTCACCGTGACGCACGTGCGCGACGGCGCGGAGGAGTACTTCCAAGTCCGCGGCGCCAAGCCGGAACGCTGGGTGGGGCAGACCAACTTTGCGAACGACGAGGCCGTCGGCTACCTCGCCGACCGGCTCGCGCGCATCGGCGTGGAGACGGAACTGTTCGCCGCTGGAGCCGTGCCCGGCGCCCAAGTGGTGATTGGCGACCGGGACACCGGCGTCGTCTTCGATTGGGAGCCGACGATGGCCGCGGGGGCCGAACTGCTGGGCAGGCGCGGCACCGACCTGCGCGTCGAAGAGATGGAACGCAACGCCCGCGCCACGCGTGCGGAGAAGCGTGCGGAGCACAAGGAACGCATGGACGCGAAGTCTGCGGCGCGTGAGGAGCTGTGGAACGAGCGGGGTGCGGGACACTGGACCGACCCTGCCAAGGAAGACTGACCGGAGGAAACGTGGGCGAGCTGCGTGGCGTCATCGCTGATGCGAGGCGCGTCGTGGTGAAGATCGGCTCCTCGTCGCTGACGGGGCCGGACGGCCACCTGTCGCGTGAGGCCATCACCGCGCTGACCGACGTGCTCGCGGCAGAACGCCTCGCGGGACGTCAGATCATCCTGGTGACGTCAGGCGCCATCGCGGCGGGCATCGGCCCCATGGGCCTTCCCAGGAGGCCCCGCGACCTCGAAATGCAACAGGCCGCGGCGTCGGTGGGGCAGGGCCTGCTGGTCGCCGCCTACTCGGAAGCCTTCGCCCGCCACGGCCTGACCACCGGCCAGGTGCTGCTCACGAGCGATGACATGATGCGCCGCACCCACTACGGCAACGCCCAGCGCGCCCTCAACAGGCTGCTGGACCTCGGCATCGTGCCCATTGTCAACGAAAACGACACCGTCGCGACCGACGAGATCCGCTTTGGCGACAACGACCGCCTGGCCGCCCTGGTCGCCACCGTGTCGCACGCCGACGCCCTGGTGCTGCTCACGGACGTGGACGGCCTCTACACCGCCGCCCCGGACACCCCTGGCGCCGAGCGCATCGTGGACGTGAGCAACCCGAGCGACGTCGCGGGCATCGACATTTCGCGGCGCGGGCACGCCCTGGGCACGGGCGGCATGATCACCAAGCTTGAGGCGGCATCGCTCGCGACCACGTCTGGCGTTGCCGTGGTGTTGACTTCTGCCGAGCAGGCGGCAGACGCGCTCGCCGGGCACCCCGTGGGCACGCTGTTCCACGTGACAGGCAAGCGCGACACCACGCGGCTGCAGTGGCTCGCCCACGCGGCGCAGGTGCGAGGGGCCTTGGTGCTGGACGACGGCGCGGCGAGGGCCGTGCGCGGGCGGCGGGCGTCACTGCTGGCCGCTGGCGTGGTGGAGGTGCGCGGAGGCTTCGCTGCGGGGGAGCCGGTGGCGTTGCTGACGCGGGCAGGCACCGTGGTGGCGCGGGGCTTCGCCGGGTTTTCCGCCGAGGAGGCCGAGCTGATGAAGGGCCTCTCGACCGGGGCACTGCGCGAGCGCCTAGGTGAGGCCTACGCGCGCGAGCTCATCCACATCGACGACCTCGTGGTGCTGTAGGCGGCGCTCGCGCCAGGTGGCTCCGGTTGCCGCGACTGCCAGCCCCGGCCGCCGCGCTCGCGGACCCCGACACCCGACCCCCCGGACGGTGCGAACCAATCTGAGTCCCGACACGCCGGGTTTCGCGTAGGTGTGGCGGCGAGTCGGGGTGTTTCACGGTCAGAACGGTTCAGTGTGTGGGGCCGCGGCGTCTGGCGCTGAGGTCGCGAAATCACGGAGCTAAGGGTTGCGACTAGGCACCTGTGCGTACGGGCTACGACCGCGCGAGGTGCGCCTTGACGTCGGCCAACTCCTGATCGTGCACCGAGTGCGCCAGCCCGGGGTACACCTTCTCTGTCAGAGTCGTGTGAGCCTCAAGCCACGCCGATGCCGCCGTCACGAGCGGCTCCGGGACCACAGCGTCGGCCGTGCCCCTGCCCCAGAAAACGGGGGGAAGAGCTTCGGCAAGGTGAGCATCGGCCGGTTGGGGCTCCGCAAGGACAAAGCCGCTCAGGATCACGGTGTCGGCGATGCGTTCGGGCCGGGTGCGCAGGAGCTGGCTCGCCATCATGCCTCCTTGCGAGAAGCCCACCGTGATGAGCTTCGCGGTGGGGGAGACGTGCTCGTCGACCCACTCCCACAGCGCTGCGGTGGCCGCCTCGATGGGGGCGGGATCGAGCCAGCGGCTGGTGTCGCCTTCGAGCGGAAACCAGGCCGCGGCGCCGTACCCCATGTCAAGGGGAGCCCGCACCGACGCCCACGGCGCATCCACGCCAAGGTACGGCGCGATGCCGGGGAGGTCGCGCTCGTTGGAGCCGTAGCCGTGCAGCAGGAGCACCACGGCCTCAGGTGTGGGTCGGGACGCCCAGTCGGGGCTGTACAGCGCTTCGAGGGTCATGACTCCAGTAAACCGTGAACCACGGCGGTGCCACTGCCACCCTGACCGGCCCGCGCGTGCCCGCCTACACTGGTCGGCATGACTGACACCGCGATCTCTGCCGACGTCGAAGCCGCCGTCCTCGAGGCCTGCCAGCGAGCCAAGGTCGCCTCGCGCTCCCTTGCCACCGCGACCAGAATCACCAAGGACGCCGCGCTGCACGCGATGGCCGACGGCCTGGTGGCCGATGCCGCGCGCATCGTCGCCGCGAATGCCAAGGATGTTGACCGGGAGCGAGAGGGCGGCATGAGCCCCGGCCTGCTGGACCGGCTGACGCTCACTGAGGAGCGCATTGCCACTATCGCGGACGCACTGCGCTTCTTGGCGTCGCTGCCTGATCCGGTGGGGGAGATCAGGCGCGGTTCGACCCTTCCCAATGGCCTGCGCCTCACCCAGAAGGCCGTGCCGATGGGCGTGGTCGGGATGATCTACGAGGCGCGGCCCAACGTCACCGTGGACGCGGCTGGCCTGGCGCTCAAGTCAGGCAACGCGGCCGTGCTACGCGGCGGATCGGCGGCTGCGGAGTCCAACGAGGTGATCGTGGCGGTGCTGCAGGATGCGCTCGAGTCGGTGGGCCTGCCCCGCGACTGCGTCCAGTCGATCGACGCCTACGGACGCGAGGGCGCCAGGGTGCTGATGCACGCGCGCGGGTTGGTGGACGTGCTGGTGCCGCGCGGTGGGCGCGGACTCATTCAGACGGTGGTGCGAGAGTCCACGGTGCCTGCGATCGAGACTGGCGAGGGCAATTGCCACGTGTACCTCGACGCGGATGCCCCGCTCGAACGGTGCATCGACATCGTGGTCAACTCCAAGACGCACCGGGTGGGGGTGTGCAACGCCGCGGAGACGCTGCTGGTGCACAAGGACGCAGAGGACAAGCTGCCTGCGGTGCTTGCGGCGCTTCACGAGGCGGGGGTGACGCTTCACGTGGACGACGCTGCGGCCGACCTCGCGCCGGACAACGTCCCCACCGTTCCGGCCACCGAAGAGGACTGGGCGACGGAGTACCTGTCCATGGACCTGGCCGTCAGGGTCGTGGAGAACATCGACGAGGCCATCGCGCACATCCGCCGCTATTCGACGGGCCACACGGAGGCGATCGTCACCGACGACATCAACGCGGCAGAGCACTTTGTGTCGCACCTGGACAGCGCAGCCGTGATGGTCAACGCGTCGACTCGATTCACCGATGGTGGCGAGTTTGGGCTGGGCGCGGAGATCGGCATCTCCACGCAGAAACTCCATGCGCGCGGGCCGATGGGCCTGGCCGAACTCACTACCACCACATGGGTGGTCTACGGCGACGGGCACGTGCGCGGCTAGTTGCTCGTTCGCTACGTGTAGCGCCCCGTGAAATACTGGGCGCAAGCGATACGTATGAAGGAGTCACTGTGAGCACGATCCTCATGGCCGCCGTCCAAGAGACGCACGCGGAGTCGTCGATTCCGCCGGCCGCCATTGGCCTGCTCGCATTTGCCGGACTGATGGCCCTACTCTTCATCACATACGCATTCCGGAGTGTGGGCACACGTCACCACGGTGAATAGCCCGCGCATCGGCGTCCTGGGAGGGACGTTCGATCCGATCCACGTAGGCCACCTTGCGGTGGCCAGCGAAGTTTGCCACGCCTTGAACCTCGACCGCGTGCTGCTGGTGCCAGCCTTGCGACAGCCCTTCAAGGACGCTGAAGGCGGCGCCAGCCCAGCGCAACGGCTTGAGATGTGCCGCCTGGCAGTCGCGGCCGACCCCCGGCTAGAGGTGTCCGACGTGGACGTCGTCCGCGGCGACACCACGTACACGGTGGACACGCTCACGGACCTCGCCGCGATGCATCCCGGTGCGGAGCTGTTCTTCATTGCTGGCGCCGACGCCATCGCCCGACTGTCCGAATGGCGCGAACCTGAGCGGTTGATCACGCTCGCAACGTTTGTCGCAGTCGCCAGGCCCGGTCACCCGTCGCCCGAGCCAGGGGCGACGCATCTTGTGGTCCATGCCCCCCAGATGGGGGTATCCTCAACCGAAGTTCGACGCCGACGGCGGACCGGTGCGCCAGTGCGCTACCTGGTCTCCGATACGGTGGCGGAGTACATCGTTCAGCACTCTTTGTATCTCGGAGGACCGGATGCCTGACGCGCCCCTGTCGCGCCGTGCACGCCGCGCCATGGGGGCCGAGGCCGCAGAGCGCGCGGCGGCTCAGAATGGCCCCACGCGTTCCTTTGCCGAGGGCATCGCTACCGGCGAGACTCCGGCGGTGGACACGGGCGGGCAGCCCTTCTCCCGCCGGGATCGCCGACGCATTGAACGCCTTGCGCGGCCCATGGAGAGTTGGACGGCCGAAGAGGAGATGATCGCTACCGGTCAGATCCCGGCCATGACTCCCGAGCGGATTGCCGAGCAGGAGCGGTTGGCGCGAGAGGCGGCCGAGAGGGCCGCGGCCGACGCGCAAACGGCGTCATCCGAGTTGCGGATCTTGGCGCAGCGGGATCTCGAACGCGGCCGCCCAGGCGAATCAGCCAACCCGCCCGCGCGCGTCCCGACGACCGACGTGCCGGTGGTGCAACCCGCGCCGCGGGCAGACCCAGACGCCCCGCTCGAAGAGCGCGCGATTGTGGAGCCCTATTCGCCACGCTTCGAGCTCGGCGAAGATGGTCAGCCATCCGTGGGGGACGAGTCGAAGTCCGTGGAGATTCCGACCGGTTTCGATCCAAACGCGAAGATCGAGCGCACTCCCGCTCCTACGAGCGCGGAGGCGCAGGCTGACGCCGTGCAAGAGGGGGATTCGGCCGCCGCCGCGCGCGAGGCGGAGGCGGCAGCGGCACGGGCCAAGGTGTTTGCGGAGCTCTTCCCGCCCGGCTCCTCGCAGGCTTCGTTGCTTGAGCAGGATCGACTGGCACGAGAGGCAGGCGCGTCGCAGCGCGAGGCTGGCGGGCCCCAGCGCGAGGCTGGAGCGCCAGAGAGCGCCGCCGCCGGGCAGCCAGAGCCGGATGACGACGAAGCGGAGCGACAGCGCGGGATCGAGGAGATCCGCCGACTGACGGAGGCCGCGATCAGCAGCCTTGAGAGCAAGGCGCAGTCGCAGCCAGAACCGGCCGAGACGGAAAGCGCCAACCGCTACGACATGCCTGCGGCCCAAGAGGGCGAGCACGGCTTCGCGGTGGCCGGTGCTCCGGCGTCGCGTCCCGAGCCCGAGCGTCCGCCAGCTGAGCCGTTCCCGAATCTCGGCGCACTCGCACCGCCCAGCGGTCAGTTCCCGACGACTCCCGCGTACCAGCAGCAGGCGCCGACGGCTCCGTCCACGCCGTCCTCCGGCACCGCACCGCACCACGCAACCTTTGATGAGATGTTGCGCACGCCGCCCACTGAGAGCCAGGCGCCGCACGTGGGCCAGCCGGACCCACAGCACGGGCAGGGGCCGTCGGCGTGGGGAACCCATCCGCAGGACGCGGGGCAGACGCCCCCTCGTGCCAACGCGAACGACTTCCAGCCTTTGGCCGACTCGCCGCAGCAGGAATCGCCCCCGCCGAGCGGTCAGTTCCCGACGACCAGTGGTCAGTTCCCGACCAGCGGACAACAGCAGGCGCCGAGCGGTCAGTTCCCGACGGCCAGTGGCCAGTTCCCGACGAGTGGGCAACAGCAGGCGCCGAGCGGTCAGTTCCCGACGACGAGCGGTCAGTTTCCGACCAGCGGGCAACAGCAGGCGCCGAGTGGCCAGTTCCCGACGGCCAGTGGCCAGTTCCCGACGACGAGTGGTCAGTTCCCGACCAGTGGGCAACAGCAGGCGCCGAGCGGTCAGTTCCCGACGACGAGTGGCCAGTTCCCCGTGACCGGCCAGATACGACGCGCTCCCGAATTGCCGCCCGTGGGCGGCGCGAAGCACTTCAAGTGGCTCCATCTGGCCGTGATTGGGGCACTGATGTTCTTGCTCGGCGTGGTTATCTACAACGTGGCGTTTGGCCAATGACGGCCACGCTCAGGGCCGTCGACCTCACCAAGACGGCGGCGCTCGCCGCCTCCGACAAGAAGGCAGAAGACATCCTGGCGCTCGACGTCAGCGCGCATATGCCTTTGGCCGACGTGTTCCTGCTGGCGACCGGCGCTAACGAGCGTCAGGTGGCCGCGATAGCCGAGGGCATTGAAGACGCGCTCCTGGCCACCGGTGTGAAGGCGATTCGCCGTGAGGGCATGCGCGAGGGTCGCTGGGCGCTCATGGACTTCAACGACGTCATCGTGCACGTGATGCATCAAGAGGACCGCGCCTACTACTCGCTAGAGCGCTTGTGGAAGGACTGCCCCGTCGTTCCCTTGCCCGCCAGCTCGTGAGGCGCCTGATCCTGGTCCGCCACGGCGAGACCGACTGGAACGCGGCGCACCGCCTTCAAGGCGCCGCCGACATTCCCCTCAATGACACGGGCCGCGCACAGGCTCGCGCGACGGCGCCGCTGCTGGCGCAACTCGCCCCCGTCACACGCATCGTCTCCTCCGACCTGTCGCGGGCCCGTGACACTGCCCGGATCATTGCCGACACGATGGGTGCGGAGGTCGTGACGGATCCGCGGCTCCGAGAGCGGTGCTACGGGGTGTGGGAGGGCATGGAGGAGTCGGTCAGGCGCTCGGAGCATGGCGAGGAGCACACCCGCTGGGAGCGGGGCCTGGAGCCGCGCGTGGAGGGCTACGAGGGTCACGCCGCAGTGGCCGAGCGCGCGCTCGCGGCGGTGGCGGAGCACGCTCACGCCGACGGCACCCACATGCTGGTCGCCCACGGTTCCACCATCCGGGTGCTGATGTGCGCGCTGCTGGGTCTGGAGCTGGGGTCCAGGTCGATCGGCACGCTGGGCAACGCCCGTTGGGCAGAACTGCATCACACAGGTGACGACGCCAGCGGGCACTGGGTGCTGCGCGAACTCAACGCGGTGGGCGATACGGTTTTGGCGTGATCTCCCTGGTTCTTGTGCGCCACGCCCGCACCGGCTACAACACGGAGGGCCGCCTGCAGGGATCGCTCGACGTGCCGCTGGGCGAGGACGGACTGGAACAGGCCCAGCGCGTGGCCAAGCGGGTGGTGGGGGAGTACGGGGCCGGGGTGGTCGTCGCGACGTCGCCCTTGGTACGCGCCGCGCATACGGCCGACGCCATTGCCGAGTTGGTGAGGATTGGTGCGGCCGAGCGCGACGACAGATTCACGCAGCGCCCCTACGGCGTGTGGGAGGGTCACACGTGGGCCCAGGTGCGCGAGCAGTGGCCGGAGGAGTACCGGCGCCGCCACGAGGGGCTCGACCCCGCCATTCCCGGCTGGGGAGACTCGGGCGAGGTGGCTGACCGTGTGGCCGCTGGCCTCAGGGACCGCGCCGCAGAGGCCGCCCGCACGGGCGTCAAGACCGTGGTGATCGTGAGCCACGGCAGCGCCATCATGCTGGGCGTGGCGCGCATCTTGGGCCTGCCGCTCACCCCGTCGCGGCTGGGGAATCTGCCGCACGGCGCGTGGAACGACCTGCGCTGGCACGGCGGCGACGACTGGCGGCTGGAGCGGTACCGCGTGGGGCGCTGAGTGCGCCTTCCGCATATGGTTGTGGTGGGCGTTTTGGCACGCCAAACGCCCACCGCAACCATACGGCGGGGTTGTTGGGTGGGGGCCGGCCCCCGCACGTGAGGGGCCACCGGGTTGAGTACAGTGGGAGTCACGCCCCTGGAGGTATGTGTGACAACGACGTCCCTGGCACGGCCGGACATTGACTCCAAGCGCCTCGCCGCGCTCGCGAGCATCGTGACCGGCACTGCGGGTGATCACCAGGTGCTCTCGCCGCTCGACGGGCGCCCGCTCGCGACCGTGCCGCGTTCCGGCCCTGCGGACGTGGACCACGCGCTTGCGGCCGCCCGCACCGCCCAGGCTGAATGGGCGAAGCGGCCCCTGCGCGAGCGTCGCGCCATCCTGAGGCGCGCTGGCCGCTTGTTCCTGGCGCACCGCGACGAACTCCTGGATCTCATCCAGCTCGAGAACGGCAAGAATCGCCTGAGCGCCTTTGAGGAAGTCTCGGATGTCTCGCTCACCGCGGCCTACTACGCGCGCCGCGCACCAGGCCTGCTGCGCCCCCACCGCAGGCGCGGCGCTATCCCGGTGCTCACGTCGGTGCGCGAGCACCGCGTGCCCAAGGGTGTGGTGGGCGTCATCAGCCCGTGGAACTACCCGCTCATGCTTGCGGTGGCGGACGCGATTCCCGCACTGATCGCGGGCAACGGCATCGTGCTCAAGCCCGACTCGGCCACGCCGCTGTGCGCGCTCGCAGCCGTGGAGATCCTCCGCGAGGCAGGCCTCCCCGCAGATCTGTTTGGCGTGGTGATCGGTGCGGGCAGCGAGTTGGGGCCGCGCCTGATCTACGGCGTTGACTTCATGATGTTCACCGGCTCCACCGCCACTGGCCGCGTTATCGCGGAGCACTGCGGGCGGCGGCTCATCGGCTGCTCGGCCGAGTTGGGCGGCAAGAACCCGCTGATCGTGCTCGCCGATGCCGACATCGACCGCGCGGCCCACGGCGCGGTGCAGGCATGCTTCTCCAACTCGGGCCAGTTGTGCGTGTCGATCGAGCGGATCTACGTCGAGGACGCGGCCTACGACGCGTTCGCGGACGCCTTCGCCCGCAGAGCGAGCGCGATGACGCTGGGAGTGGCCCTGGGCTGGGAGGCCGACATGGGCACCCTGACGTCGGCCGCTCAGCTTGACGGCATCAGCGCGCACGTGGACGACGCCGTGGCCAAGGGCGCCACGGTGCTTGCCGGCGGCAAGGCGCGCCCGGACATCGGGCCCTTCGTGTATGAGCCCACCGTGCTCGAGGGCGTGACCGACGACATGGAGGTGGCGCGTACCGAGACGTTCGGTCCCGTGGTGTCGCTGTATCGCGTGGCCGACGCCGATGAGGCTGTGCGGCTGGCGAACGACTCCCCGTATGGGCTCAACGCGGCGGTGTGGTCGCGGCGCAGGGGAGTGGGCGTGGCGCGGCGTGTGGCCGCAGGGACCGTGAGCGTCAACGAGGGTTACGCCGCCGCGTGGGGGTCGACCGACGCGCCGATGGGCGGGGTGAAGGACTCTGGCCTGGGGCGCCGTCATGGCGACGAGGGCCTGCTCAAGTACACGGAACCACAGACGGTGGTGCGTCAACGTATCGCCTCCTTGGCGCCGCCTGACCGCGTGAGCGATGAGACATACGCACGATTCATGTCGAGGGCGTTGGCCCTCCTGACAAGGGTGAGGCCGTAATGAAGGGAACTGACCTCGGGGGAGCCCGAGTGCTGATCACCGGCGCCGGGTCCGGCATCGGCCGGCTGATGGCTCTCGAGGCGGCCAGGCGCGGTGCCGCCATCGCGGTATGGGATCGGGATGCAGCGGGCGCCGATGAGACAGTGCGGCTGATCGCCGAGGCTGGCGGTTCAGCATCGGCCACCGTGATCGATATCACGGACCGCGCCGCCGTGGCCGCCGCCGCCGAGCGCGAGGGCGTGGTGGACGTGGTGATCAACAACGCCGGCGTGGTGACGGGCGCCACGCTGCTCGAGGCGTCCGACGAGGCCATTGAGCGCACGTTCCAGGTCAATACGCTCGCGCTGTTCTGGGTCACGCGGGCTTTTCTGCCAGGCATGATGGAGCGCAACCGGGGCACGGTGGTGACCATTGCGTCGGCCGCTGGCCTGTTGGGCGTCGCACGGCAAACCGACTACGCCGCATCCAAGGCCGCCGCGATCGGCTTCACTGAGTCGCTGCGCGCGGAACTACGCGGCGCTCGCTCCCGCGTGCGCACGCTGATCTTCATGCCGTACTACATCGACACGGGCATGTTCGAAGGGGTGCGCTCCCGCTTCCCGCTGTTGCTGCCGATCCTCGACGCGCAGAAGGCGGCGCGCCGCGTGATCAGGGGCGTCGAGCGCGGCACCCAGCAAATCATGACGCCCCCGATGGTGAGGACCGTGCCGGTGCTACGGGCGCTACCCGTGCGCGCCTTCGACGGCATGGCCGACTTCTTCGGCATCAACCACGGCATGGACCACTTTGTGGGGCGCGGACCTTCACGCTGAGACCGGGCCGGATGGCCGCCACCGATTGGATATTGAAGGCCCTTCTGGGCTACGATGACGGTCGCTCGTGTGAGCGCAGGGCCGCAAGGCCTTGGGGCTGTGGCGCAGCTGGTAGCGCACCTGCATGGCATGCAGGGGGTCAGGGGTTCGAGTCCCCTCAGCTCCACGTGGTGTGGAGACAGCACCGCTTGGAACCGTCCTTCGGGGCGGTTTTTTGCGTTGGTGGGCAGGCGATTCGACCCGTGGCGTTGATGCAAACGTCAGAATAGAGCGCGCACACCCTGGTCAAGTGCGCTAGAACGCGCTAATCTGAAGAAGACGTCAGAATACGAACGCGAACACCGCTTCTGTGGGCCGCCCCTCGGTAAACTGACGAAAACGTCAGATTGGACCCCTTCCATGACCTTGCAACGTCAGTCGCGTCAGTCGGCGGCGCAGCGCGCCCAGGAGCGGGGGGACCTGGCCGCCATCGTGGCGGCCCGCCGCCAGGAACTGGGCCTGAGCCAAACCGAGCTCGGTGACCTCGCCGGGGTGTCCTATCGCATCGTTCATCATCTTGAATCCGGTCGCGCCGATACCTCGCTCAAGCGCGTGATTGCCGTTCTTGAGACGCTCGGACTGCACCTGACCATCGAGCGCGGGGCGGCGCCCGACGTGCGCGCCGGCCACGACGTAGCCACGCAGTTCGGCCTCGAGGCCGACGCCGCACCACCGGCAGGGCCGCCAAACAAGGAGACGCCATGAGCGCCGTGCCCGTTGGTGCTGAGCCACCGCGCCCCCCTGCGCTGGAGGATCTCAAGACGCTCCCACGTGCAGCAGTCCTCCAGCAGGGCGCCCTGGCTGGACACCTGACACGAAACTCCCATGGCGGAGTGGACTTTGCCTACACGCAAGACTGGGTCGACTCAGGACGGGCGCCCATCGCGACCACCCTGCCCGTCACTGTCGCGCCCGTGGTCACCGCGGCAGGCGCGCTCCCGCCGTTCTTCTCCGGCCTGTTGCCGGAGGGAAGGCGGCTCAGCGCGCTGAGGCGAGCGACCAAGACGTCCCCCGATGACGAGCTGACGTTGTTGCTAGCCGTGGGCGCGGACACGGTGGGAGACGTGCAGGTGGTCGCCGACGCCTTGGGCGACACGCGCGTAGAGCCCCACCTGAGCGTCGGCGACTTTGCGACTGTGCGCTTTGCCGACATCCGTCAACACCTCGACATTCAGGTGGACCGCGTGGCGTTGCCCGGTGTTCAGGACAAAGTAAGCGCCAGGATGATCAACGTGCCCGTCACCGCGGCGGGCGCCACCGTGTTGCTCAAACTCAACCCTCCGGAGTTCAAGCACCTCATTGCCAACGAGGCGTTCTTCCTCAATGCTGCGCGTCTTGCCGGAATCCGCACGGTGGATGCGCGGTTGGTGTACGACGCGGTGGGCGAGCCAGGCCTGGTGGTCACCCGGTTTGACCGCGTGCCTGGCACGCCGCCCGGCGCGCGAGCTGTGGAAGACGGATGCCAAGTGCTCGGGGTCTATCCGTCCGCGAAATACGCGGTGACGACCGAGGCGGTCCTCGGCAAGCTCGCCTCATTGTGTGAAGCCCCCGTGCCGGCCGCCGCAGAGTTTCTGGCGCAAGCCGCCTTCGCGTACCTCACGGGCAATGGCGACGCGCACGCCAAGAACTTCTCGATCTTCCAAGACGAGACGGGACGATGGAAGCCGACTCCCGCATACGACCTTCCCAGTTCACAGCCGTACGGCGACACCACGTTGGCGCTCTCGGTGAACGGGCGGCGCGACGGCAACATCTCGGGCGCGGACTTCGTGGCACTTGCGGAGCATCTGCGGGTCAGGCCCAGAGCTGCTCGCGCGGTCATCGGTCGAGTCGCTGACTCTGCCGACGCATGGGTCGGCGAACTCGGTGAGTTGCCATTTGATCGCGGCATCGTGCACAAACTTGCCCGCGTGATCCGGCATCGGCAGGAACTGCTCAGGCTCGGGTGAGCCTGAGGCCCCTAAGCGCTCTGCACGCCCGCAGAGGCTCCAGTGGCGACCTGCGCGAGTTCACGACCGAAGCGGACGGCGTCCCACTCGGCCTGTTGCTTGAACTCAGCGGCTGTCTCGGTGAGTGCGTCGAGCGCAGGGTTGACGCCGACGAGGGTGAGGGGACGCCGCACGACGCGCAGGTCGAGTCCCCAGACATCTTCGAGGACGCGACGCAGCCACGCAGTCGAGTGGTCCCAGTCCTCTCGTGGTGCTCCGGGAGTGTAGTTTCCGCCGAGCACGGTGACGAGCGTGGCGGGCTTTCCTCGCAGGGCCGTGCCCTGCGGATCGATACGGGGGTCCGTGTAGGCAAGGTCGAACCAGGTCTTGAAGTGTTGCGAGACGCCGTAGTTGTACAGGGGCACTGCGAACACGAGGGCGTCGGCCTCGATCATCTCATCGGCGATCTCGGTCGCGAGGGCGCGTGCCGCGCGCTGGCGGTCGGTGCGCTGGGCGTCCTCAACGAAGGCCGACGTGACGGCGTCCGCCCACGCGGTTGCGGGCACCGGATCGACGGCGAGGTCGCGACGGACGACGCGCGACGCTGGGTCGGCGGCGAGCCATTCGGCCTCCACGAGGTCGGCAAGAGATCGGCTTGCAGAGGTCGTAGGCAAGATACTGGCGTCGAGGCGGAACAGGTTCATGATGTCTCCTTCGCGAATAGTGAGCCCCTATGGAAAAGCAAGTGACTAAGACGACTGTAGCACGGTAGAATCGAAACATGGCACCGATCGAAGACGACGCAGAGCACACGCACTGCGATGCGTCCGTGACTCTTGCCTTCACGGTGTTGGGCAAGCGCTGGAACGGCATGATCATCTCGGCGCTCGGCAATGGGGCCTCCACGTTTGGTGGACTTCGTCGCGCAGTAGGTGGCATCAGCGACGCGGTCCTGTCAGAGCGGCTCGCTGAACTCGCCGAGGCTCAGCTCGTCGATCGCGCCGTCGTCCCCGGCCCGCCCGTCGGCGTGTCCTATCGCCTCACCGACAGCGGCGAGCGCCTCCTGCCCATCCTCATCCAGCTGGGCGAGTGGGCATCCGGGAACCTCTCCGCCTCGCGGGGCGGGTAGCGCTGCGGCTTCTCGCGTTGCTAGGCGTCCGCGCCGAGCCAGGCGAGCGCGCCGCGCGCCGCGACGGCGCCCGTGCTGAACGAGGCCTGCAGCAGGTAGCCGCCCGTGGGCGCCTCCCAGTCGAGCATCTCGCCCGCGACGAAGGTGCCCGCGAGTCTGTGAAGCATGAGGTGCTCGTCCACCTCCGACCACGCAATGCCGCCCGCCGTCGAGATGGCGCGGTCGATCGGCATCGTCCCCGTCACTGCAAGCGGCACCGCCTTGACCAGCCTGGCCATGGCGTCGGCGTCGCTCGGTAGCGCGCCGCCGCTGGCTTCGCGGAGCAGGCTGGTGGCCGCGGGGTCCAGGCCGATCGAGCGACGCAGCCAGTTCGACGCCGAGTCCTTGGGGCGGCGGTGTTGGAGACGGTCGGTGAGCTGGTCGACGCCGAGGTCGGGACGAAGGTCGACCTCCAAGACGCACTCTCCGGCATCGAGCGCCTCGCGGATCGCGGCGCCGCTCGCGTAGACGGGCCCGCCCTCGATCCCCGTCTTGGTCAACATCGCGTCGCCGCGGCGCGGTTCCCCGGGCCAGCCCCGCACAGCAAGGGACACGTTCTTGAGGGGCGTGCCCGCGAACCGTACGGCGAAGACCTCGGACCAGTCGACTCGCACGCCCACGTTCGCCGCCCGCAGTGGAGTCACCTCGACACCGCGCTCTGCAAACAGGCTCACCCAACTGCCGTCCGCACCCAAATGCGGCCACGACGCCCCGCCCAAAGCGAAGACCACGACGTCGGCCGTGACCTCGCTCGTCTGGCCGCCCGCGTCGGTGATGAGGAGAGCGTCGGCCGGGGTGTGGGCATCGATGGCGCCTGAAGTGTCAGCCCAACCCGACCAGGACGTGCGCCGCTCGATCCGCACGCCAAGCTCCTCAAGCCGCGCCAACCATGCGCGGAACAGGGGAGTCGCCCTGAACGCCTGCGGGAACACGCGCCCGCTGGACCCCACAAACGTCGGCTCGCCCAGGTCGGCGCACCATTCGCGCAGATCCTCGGGCCCGAACACTGCGAGCATCGGCGCGATCCGTTCGGCCGAAGTGCCGTACCGCGTGACAAAG
>NZ_JADQBF010000115.1 GCF_016278775.1 Demequina sp.
ATACGGCGCGAAAGCAGCCAGCGCGGCGTCCCG
The DNA here is from genome assembly GCF_016278775.1 of Demequina sp. GTDB lineage: Bacteria > Actinomycetota > Actinomycetes > Actinomycetales > Demequinaceae > Demequina. The sequence goes on from NZ_JADQBF010000115.1 coordinate 34, forward strand.
CTCAGCGTCGGTGGACTCCGAGGTGGTCGGCAAGACGGCGACGGAGAAGAACGACTCGCCAGCGAGCGATGAACTGAGGGTCGTGCCGGACACGTTCCACGTCGCGCCGGAAGGGGCGAAGGCAGCGTAGTCGTGGCCGTTCGCCGTGAAGCCGATCGTGGCGCCTGAGGACGACCACACCGTCGGCGTTCCCGTGGTGGTGAGGGTAGCGTCGGCCGAACCTGTCGTTGTCGCGTAGACAAACGGCAGGCCGTGCCCGAACGTCGTCCGCAGGCTGCTTGAGCCGTTGTCCCACACCGTGCTGACTGTCCAGTCGGAGTAGTCGTCTACCTTGCCGGAGGCGTCGAGGCCAGCGAGCCCGATGCGGACGTCCTCGGCGTAGGGGTAGTGGTACTCGCCCACGCCGGTGTCAGTGCCCGAGATCTGCACCTCGGTCGGGTAGCTCAGGCCGAGGCCGTTGGTGTACGCGTGGAGGGCGAGCGGGTGCGCCATGAGGTTCTCTGACACGGCCGCGCAGTTGAACTTGCGCCACAGCAGGGACGTCCACCAGTCGTTGGTGGGGATCGCGCCGGGTGGGAAGTTCTCCGTCGTGTGTTCGCGGGGGTCAGCGACGGGGGCGTTGCCACACCCCATCGGTACGCCGCCGCCTGGCGGGGTTCCTTCTGCGTAGCTGCCGTCGCCCACTGGGATGACGGCGGCCTGGGCCGGGATGGCTGTGGTGAGGGTGAACCCTGCGATGAGCATGGCCGCCATGGTCACGAGGGCGAGCATCCGCCGAGCGGGGATCGTGCGCGTGAGGGGTGTCGTGGGGGTGCCTACGTTGGTGAACATGAACGCTCCAAGGGCGTGCACAAGGCGCGGCTGTACCGCGGTGAGGGAAACCTCCGGGAGATCGGTCTCACGGCGACGGAGGAATGGTCGTGGGCACCGCCCTCACGATTCCCGTAGCGACCAAAGGCACCGTTGACTTCGGTCGCCACTACTAGCCACTCTCGGCGCGAGCACGTCGCAAGTCAAAGCGGTGTGGCGGACTCCACCGCCAGCCCCCAGGATGGGGGGGCGACCGGTCTCCGAGTAGAGTTCCTGGGCACCTGAACCTGGAGGAGAACGAATGGGCAGCGAAGCCAAAGACGCCAGCACGTTGCCCGTCGCGATCGACGATGCCGCGGCGTTGTCCCTGCGTGCCGACCTTGTCCAGTGGACGGTCGACGCGGTGTCGGCGCTGGTGGGGGACAGCGCGGTCCGGGCCCTCGATCGCGAACAGATTGTGCCCGCCCGCCTTGCGGCCCGCAGCAGTGACGAGCCGGTCGCGCTCCTGACCAGGCTGTTCAGTTTGGGGGACACGCTGACCCGTGCGCAGGCGGAACGCGCGTTGCCTGCGCTCACCGTAGACGGCGCGCAGCGGTGCGGCCTGGTGGTCACAAGCGGGAACGGTGACGACGCCCGGGTACGGGCGGCCGCGGACCTCCGGCCGTATACCTTCACGGATGCCGACGGCGATCACACGTGGTGGGTAGCGTCCGACCTGGGCGAGACCGTCACCGGCGCGCGACTGAGGGGAGACCACGTGCTTGGCATCGGCGGCGCGAGCGCCACACTCGCCTCCGCCACGATGCGACACCGGGTAGGTCGAGTGCTCGACTTGGGCACCGGTTGCGGGATTCAGGCGCTTCACGCCTCGCTCCACGCCGACGCCGTGGTCGCCACCGACATCTCACGACGCGCGCTCGCGTTCGCAGAGTTCAACCGCCGCCTCAACGCCCCGCCAGCAGAGTGGGAGCTTCGGCACGGCTCGCTCCTTGAGCCGGCGGCGGGGGAGCTGTTCGATCTGGTGGTCTCGAACCCGCCGTTCGTGATCACCCCTCCCGGCGCCCCGAGCTTCGAGTATCGCGACGGCGGCCTTCGAGGGGACGGCATCGTCCGCGCCTTGCTGAGGGACGTCGGCACGGTGCTGTCGCCAGGCGGTGTGGCGCAGATGCTTGGCAACTGGGAGGTGCGCGCTGGCGAGGACTGGCGGGAGCGCATCGAGCAGTGGCTAGACGACGCGACTGTCCCCCTGGACGCGTGGATCATTCAGAGGGACCTGCTCGACGCCGCGGAGTATGCCGAGACGTGGTTGCGCGATGCAGGAGTGGTCCCTGAGCGCGACCGTGGGGCGTACGACGCGGCCTACGAGGCCTACCTGACGGACTTCGCCGCGCGCGGCGTCGAGGCGGTCGGCTTCGGCATCGTGACGCTGAGGCGCCCGCTCGGCAAGGTGCCGACGCTGCGCAGGCTGGAGGAGCACGAGGGTGCGCTGGCGCAGCCGCTTGGGCCGCACATCGGCGAGGTGTTGGCCGCCCACGATTGGTTGGTAGCCCGCAACGACGACGAGGTGCTGGGCGAGCGCTGGGTGGTGGCGCCCGACGTCACGCGCGAGACCTACGGCAGACCGACGCTCGCCGACCCGGAACACATTCTGATCCGCCAAGGCGGCGGCCTTGGCAGGGCGATCAAGGCGGATACGGCGTTGGCCGGCTTTGTGGGCGCGTGCGATGGCGAGTTGACGGGCGGACAGATCGCCACGGCGCTGGCGGCGCTGCTAGATGTCGAGGCGGCGGCCATGCGCGCGGGGCTCGCGGCCGCGGTGCGCGACCTGGCGCGGGACGGAATGCTGGTGCGCGAGTAGCGCGAGGGGGCGGCGCACGGGTGGCGCAAAGCGCAAGTTCCGCGGATCCGGGACATTGGTCCCGGATGCCCCGGCGGGAAGAGGCGTAGAACACTAGATGTAGGTACTCGCGGGCAATGGTGCCACTAGATGTAGTGTTCGAACCGTCGCCCCTCGCTCTATCAGGGAGAACTGTGACCGCCATCCAAGACGCCCCAGACGCCACCGAGGCCGCGCCCCGCACCATGGGCATCGACATCACCACGCCGCGCAACGGCACCCCACTCATCAGCGTGGAGGACTCCATTGAGGAGTACCTCTTTCGGCGTGACTGGCGGGTCAACGCCAACGCGAACCAGGGCTACTCGCTCGGCGGGCTCATCCTCAACACGGCTGGCAAGGTCATCGCCAACTACTGGCTGAGTCACGTGTACGAGCCCGAGGTGGGCGAGGCTCACCGCGCAGGTGACCTCCACATCCACGACCTCGACATGTTCTCCGGTTACTGCGCTGGCTGGTCGCTGCGCACCCTCTTGGCTGAGGGCTTCAACGGAGTTGGCGGCAAGGTGGAGGCCAGCCCCGCGAAGCACTTCTCCTCAGCCGTGGGGCAGATCGTCAACTTCTTGGGCACCCTTCAAAACGAGTGGGCCGGGGCGCAAGCATTCTCGAGTTTCGACACCTACATGGCGCCCTTCATTCGCCTCGAGGGCCTGGACTACACACAGGTGCGTCAGGGCGTCCAAGAGCTCATCTACAACCTCAACGTGCCGTCACGGTGGGGCACTCAGACGCCCTTCACCAACCTCACCTTCGACTGGATCTGCCCAGAAGACCTCCGCCCCCAGGTGCCCGTCATCGGCGGCAGGGAGATGGACTTCACGTACGGCGACCTCCAAGCCGAAATGGACATGATCAACCGTGCGTACATCGACGTGATGACCACGGGCGACGCGCAGGGACGCGTGTTCACGTTCCCCATCCCTACCTACAACATCACCAAGGACTTCGACTGGGACGGCCCCAACGTCGAGGCGTTGTTCGAGATGACCGCCAAGTACGGACTGCCGTACTTCCAGAACTTCATCTCCTCCGACCTCGAGCCGCACATGGTTCGCTCCATGTGCTGCCGTCTGCAGTTGGATCTGCGCGAACTGCTCAAGCGCGGCAACGGCCTGTTTGGTTCAGCGGAGCAGACCGGCTCGCTCGGCGTCGTGACCATCAACATGGCCCGCCTGGGCCACCTCCACAAGGGCGATAGGGAGGGCCTGTACGCGGCGCTCGACCGGCTGCTTGCACTGTCCCGCGACAGCCTCGAGGTCAAGCGCGAGGTCATCGGCAAGGCCATCGACGACGGCCTGTTCCCCTACACCAAGCGCTACCTGGGGACACTGCGCAACCACTTCAGCACCATCGGCGTCAACGGCATCAACGAGATGATCCGCAACTTCAGCGACGACGTGGACGACATCACCACGCCAGAAGGCGAGGCGTTCGCGTTGGAGGTGCTCGACCACGTCAGGGACCGCATGGTCGAGTTCCAGGAGGCCACCGGCCACCTGTACAACCTCGAGGCCACCCCGGCCGAGGGCACCACCTACCGCTTCGCGAAGGAGGACAGGCGCCGCTACCAGGGCATCCTGCAGGCCGGAACTGACGAGAACCCGTACTACACGAACTCGTCGCAACTGCCCGTTGGCTTCACGTCCGACCCATTCGAGGCCGTCGCACGCCAGAGCGAGATGCAGTCCAAGTACACGGGCGGCACGGTGCTGCACCTGTACATGGGGGAGCGAGTCAGCTCGTCTCACGCGTGCAAGATGCTCGTCAAGCGCACCCTGGAGACCGCGCGCCTGCCGTACATCACCATCACGCCCACGTTCTCGATCTGCCCCAGCCACGGCTACCTCGACGGCGAGCAGCCCACCTGCCCGCTGTGCGCGGCAGAGGACAGGCTCACCGAGTGCGAGGTGTGGACCAGGGTGATGGGCTACCACCGGCCGGTGCAGTCGTTCAACATTGGCAAGAAGGGCGAGCACGCGGAGCGCCTCCACTTCCGTGAGGGCACGGATACTCGCAGGCCCGTTCCCCGGTCCGCGTGAGCGGCAATCATGGTCCGCGTTGAGGGTGCCGGAGTCCACGCCGATGACTTTCAGATCGCCGGCTTCGAGCGCTTCTCAACGGTTGATTGGCCGACAAAGCTGGTAGCGACGGTCTTCGCTCAGGGCTGCCCGTGGCGCTGCACCTATTGCCACAACATCGGGATGCAAGCTATGCGAACGGAGGGCGTGTTGCCCTGGTCGACGGTCGCCGCTCACTTGGCCGACCGCGTCGGACAGCTGGACGGCGTGGTCTTCAGCGGTGGTGAGCCCACGCGCCAGGCGGCGCTCATACCCGCCATGCAAGAGGCCGTGGCCCTGGGGTTCGAGGTGGGGCTGCACTCTGCGGGCGCGTACCCCGGGCGCTTGCGAGAGGCGCTCCGCTACAGCGACTGGCTGGGTCTCGACATCAAGGCGATGCCCCAGGGCTACGAGGACATCACGGGCAGCAGGGCATCGGGCGCGAAGGCATGGGAATCGCTCGCGATTGCCGTGGCGTGGGGTGGTGATCTCGAGGTGCGCCTCACGGTGGATCCCACGCATCACACCCGCGACGACGTGTGGTCGGTGGTGCGTCGCGTGCAAGCGATGGGTGGGCCAAGGCCCGTGCTGCAGGAGGCGAGACCGGACGGCACGTCCGAGGATTACCAGAGGGCGCTGGGGCGACTGCGCTTGCGGGACGTGATGACGGAGCGCGACCATCTGGAACTCGCGATTCGGTAGACGCCGCGCTGCGCCCCCAGCGACAGAGCCGCGGTCAGCCGCGCTTGTGCCTAGCGGGCAAGGCCGTCGCTGACGCGCTGCCACACACTCGGGTGCGCCGTCAGGATCCCGGAGCGCCCGTCTCCCGGCAGGTACTCGCTTCCGTCAAATCGCGCCGCCAGCAGGCCAGCCTCGCTTGCGATGAGCGCTCCAGGAGCGTGGTCCCACGGCAACGTGCGCGTGAACGACACGTAGTCCGTTTCGCCGATGACCACGTCCAAGTAGTCCCAGCCAGCGCAAAACCTGATGGGCACTGCCGGACCAAGCGTGCCTGCCCTGGCGAGCACGTAGTCGTCCGTAGTCGCCCCCACCGTGGTCGCGACGGCGCCGCGCAAGGCGTCGGGCGCGGGAGGCTCAGGAGCCCGGTGGGGCGCACCGTCAAGGAAGGCGCCGACGCCCCTCGCGGCGTGAAGCTCGCTGCCGGTAGTGGGGTACGTGATCCACGCGGCCTGCGTGCGACCGCCGTCAATGAGGGCGACCATGCACGCGAAGGTCTCCTTGCCTTCGACGAAGTTGCGGGTGCCGTCCACGGGATCAACCACCCAGCACGGCTCGCCGGTGCCCACCTCGTCCAGCAGGGAGGGGTTCGCGGCGGTCGCCTCCTCGCCCACCACCGTCACGTCGAGCAGGTCCCGCAAGGCGACCGTCAGGAGCCTCTCGGCCTCAACGTCGGCGTCGGTCACCAAGTCCCACTCGTGCGACTTGGTGCGAATTTCAGCGGCGGCGAGCGATCGCCAACGGGGCATGATCTCAGCATCTGCGGCGCGCGTCATGGCCGCGATGACGGCAAGGGAAAGGTCGGCGGTGATGGTGTTCTGGGGGAGGGTCACCACCCCATCGTGTCAGGTTGTACTGGCCGCCGATGCGCCTGGAGTCCCGGTGGCCCCACGGGGGACAAAGACAGGGTCCTTGCTCACCGTATGTATCCTGTGACGGTCTCGACCCTGAGGCGCACCCCTCACAGAAGTCAGGTTTTCATGGCCCGCAAGCTCGTCATCGTGGAGTCTCCCACCAAGTCGCGCACCATCGGCGGCTACCTGGGCGACGACTACGACGTCGTTTCCAGCGTGGGCCACATCCGCGACCTTCCGCAGCCGAGCGAGCTGCCTGCGGGCAAGCGCGAGGGCTCCATTGGCAAGTTTGCGGTGGATGTCGAAAACGGCTTCGAGCCCTTCTACGTGGTGAGTCCCGAGAAGAAGAAGGTCGTCGCCGAGATCAGGGCCAAGCTCAAGGACGCCTCCGAGGTCTACCTCGCAACTGATGAGGACCGCGAGGGGGAGGCCATTGCGTGGCACCTGCTAGAGGTGCTCAAGCCCAAGGTTCCGGTGAAGCGCCTCGCGTTCCACGAGATCACCAAAGAGGGCATCATGCGCGCCATGGAGCACCCTCGCGAGGTCGACATGGAGCTGGTCGAGGCCCAAGAGGCCCGCCGTGTGCTCGACCGCCTCTATGGCTACGAGGTGTCGCCCGTGCTGTGGCGCAAGGTCGCGCCGGGCCTGTCCGCTGGCCGCGTGCAGTCCATCGCGCTGCGGCTGGTGGTGGACCGCGAACGCGAGCGTATGGCGTTCCAGGCCGCCGAGTATTGGGACCTCACCGCGACCTTCGCTGCCAAGGACGGCGCCGACGCCGGACGCACCTTTGGCGCGAAGCTTGCGTCGGTCGACGGCAAGCGAGTGGCCTCCGGCAAAGACTTCGACGACCGCGGGTCGCTGACCGCCGACCCCGGCAAGGTCACGCACCTCACGGCCGGCGCCGCAGGGGCGCTCGCGGCCGGGCTGTCAGACGCGGTCTTCTCCGTGGTGGGCGTCGATTCCAAGCCCTACAAGCGTCGTCCGGCTGCGCCGTTTATTACGTCGACCCTGATCCAGGAAGCCAGCCGCAAGCTGCGCCTGGGAGCGCGCGAGGCGATGCGGGTCGCGCAGGGCCTCTATGAACGCGGCTACATCACCTATATGCGTACCGACTCGCCTGCGTTGTCTGGCGAGGCCGTGCGGGCCGCGCGCAAGCAAGCCGTCGAGCTGTACGGCGCCGACTCGGTGCCCGGCTCGCCACGGGTGTACTCCAGCAAGGACTCGAATGCCCAAGAGGCGCACGAGGCGATCCGCCCGTCAGGAGACACCTTCCGCACGCCAGAGTCCGTGCGCGCCGAGTTGCGCGGCGATGAGTTCCGCATGTACGAGTTGATCTGGAAGCGCACCGTCGCTTCCCAGATGGCGGACGCGGCCGGCACCACCTCGACCGTGCGCATCGGCGCCACGAGCGCCAACCACCACGCCGTCGAGTTCTCCGCGTCGGGAACGATCATCACGTTCCAGGGCTTCATGGCCGCCTATGAGGAGTCCCGCGAGAAGGCCCGCTACGAGGACGACGAGGCGAAGGTGATCGAGGACAAGGAGTCGAGGCTCCCGCAGCTGGCCGAGGGCCAGGCAGTGGAAGCCACGGACCTCGCACCGGTCACACACGCGACCACGCCGCCGCCGCGCTTCACGCAGGGCTCCATGATCAAGGAACTCGAGGACCGCAAGTTCGGGCGGCCGTCGACCTACGCGTCGACGGTGGACCTGATCGTGGCCCGCGGCTACGTGCGCGTGGTGAGCCAGACCCTCATTCCCACGTGGATCGCGTTCTCGATTGTGGGGCTGCTCGAGAAGCACTTCGACTGGCTGATCGACTACGACTTCACCGCCGACATGGAGGCGGGCCTCGACAAGATCGCCGCGGGCGAGGTCAATCGCACCGACTGGCTGTCCGACTTCTACTTGGGCACGGAGGGCGCGAGCCACGGACGCGACGAGGGCCTCAAGCACCTGGTCGCCGACCTGGGCGACATCGACGCTCGCGCCATCAACACGTTCCCCGTGGGCGAGGGAATCTCGCTGCGCGTCGGCCGGTATGGGCCCTACATCGAACGCGAGGTGGACGGCGAGACCCAGCGCGCCTCCGTGCCGGAAGACACGGCGCCTGACGAGCTTTCTGTCGCGTTGTCCGAACAACTGTTCGCCAACCAGGGCGGCGACGAGCGCGAGCTGGGAACCCACCCCGACTCGGGCCTGCCGATTGTTGCGAAGGCTGGCCGCTTTGGCCCCTACGTGACCGAGGTGATGCCGGAGGGTTCGAAGGACAAGCCGCGCACCGCGTCGTTGTTCAAGTCGATGCAGTTGGAGACCGTCACACTCGACGACGCCTTGCGCCTGATGTCGCTGCCGCGAGTGGTGGGCGTCGACCCCGCAGACGGCGCGGAGATCACGGCGCAAAACGGTCGCTACGGGCCCTACCTGAAGAAGGGCACCGACTCGCGCACCATCGACTCCGAGGATCTGCTGCTGGACATCACCCTGGAGCAGGCGCTCGCGATCTACGCGGAGCCCAAGCGCGGGCGAGGCCGCCAAGCGGCGCCTCCGCTCGCCGAGTTTGGTGTTGACCCCGTGAGCGAGAGGCCGATCGTCGCCAAGTCGGGGCGCTTCGGTGACTACATCACCGACGGCACCACCAACGTGACGATCCCGCGCGGGGAGACAGTGGAGACGCTCACGGCAGAGAAGGCCGTGGAGATGCTCGCCGACAAGCGCGCAAAGGGACCGGCCAAGAAGCCGGCCAGGCGCGCACCTGCCAAGCGCAAGCCTGCCGCCAAGAAGGCAGCCCCCAAGAAGGCAGCTCCCAAGAAGAAGTAGCGCGCGCGGCCGGCCCGGCGCGCTCCGACGCCTCGATAGGCATGCCTACGTCCGCTCCGCTTTGCACCTCGGCTCGCGCTCGCCTGGCGCTTCCGCGCGCCAGCACCGTCGCGTGACTCGTGGAAGCCACGTAGGTGACTCGTCAACTCCCCCCGGCAGCGAGAGATTCTTGCGGCGCCGCCCCCTGGTTCAGATATGGTGGCGGGATGAGCGCACCAGATCCGATGACAGCACCCGCGATCCGTTGGGGAATCCTTGGCGCTGGCGGCATCGCCGCCAAGTTCGCCGAAGCAGTGAAGGATTACACCTCGTCCTCGGTGGTGGCGGTCGCGTCTGCGTCGTCGCTCGAGAAGGCGCAGGACTTCGCGAAGGCGCACGACGCCGGCGACGCGTATCAGTCGTACGCCGACCTCGTGGCGCGTGACGACGTGGACGCCGTGTACGTGGCGACCACCCATAACAACCACCATGAGCCGGCGATTCTGGCGATCGAGGCCGGCAAGCACGTGCTCGTGGAGAAGGCCTTCGCGCAAAACTCCCTGCAGACCGAGGAGATTCTCGTCACCGCAGAAGAGGCTGGCGTATTCGTCATGGAAGCGATGTGGACGCGCCATTTGCCGCACGTCTACGAGCTCCGGACGGCGATCGCTGCGGGCGAGATCGGCGAGGTCACGTGTGTGATTGCCGACCACGGCCAGGCGCTGACGCACGTGCCGCGCATGTACCGCGCCGACCTCGCAGGAGGGGCATTGCTGGACCTGGGCGTGTACCCCATTGCGTTCGCCCACACCTTCCTGGGTGTACCCGACAAGGTCACCGCGGTCGGCCAACTCACCGACGGCGGTGTCGACAACCAGGTGGCCATGATCTTCGACTACCCCCGTGCGCAGGCGTCGCTGCACACCTCGATGGTGTCCAAGTCTGCCAACACCGCCCAGATCATCGGCACTGAGGGCCGGATCGAGGTCGACGGCTGGTTCTACACCCCCACCACCATTCGCGTGGTCAAGGACGACGTCACGATCCGCGAGTTCGACGGTCGCGTTGACAATGGCTTCCAGTTCCAGGCGGCGGAGGTCGCGCGCGGGATCGCCGCGGGTCTCACTGAGAGCCCGATCATGCCGTGGAAGGCGACGCGCGAGGTGATGGCGCTGATGGATCTGGTGCGCAGCCAGATCGGCCTGCGCTACCCGAACGAGCAGTAAGGCCCCCGCGCCGTACCTGCTCCCGCGCGCCACGTCGCGTCGGCCGTTGCCGGTACCGTAGGCGCATGGCTGGTGGCGGGTTCTGGATTGTCTTCGAGGGCGGCGACGGCGTGGGCAAGTCCACGCAGATCGACCTGCTGGCAGCGTGGCTTTCAAGCGCCGACGCTGGGGCTCGCACCGTCCTGACCACGCGTGAGCCGGGTGGTACAGACTTGGGTGTCGAACTGCGCCAAGCGGTGATGCACGGCGATCACGTGGAACCTCACGCGGAGGCGCTGCTGTATGCGGCGGATCGCGGCCATCACATCGCGTCCGTGGTGCGCCCCGCGTTGGAGCGCGGTGACGTAGTGGTCCAAGATCGCTACATCGACTCGTCCGTGATCTACCAGGGACTTGCCCGCGGCTTGGGTGACATGGTGGAGCGCGTCTCCCTGTGGGCGACGGAGGGCGCGCTGCCCGACCTGACGGTGGTGCTCGACATGGAGCCGCACGCCGACCGCCTTGCGCGCGACCTGGACAGGGTGGAGCGGGAGACCGTCGCCCACGCGAACCTCATCCGCCAGGGCTTCCTGGACCGCGCCGCGCTCGCGCCGCAACGCTACGCCGTCATCGATGCTGCGCGTCCCATCGCCGACGTCGCGGCCGACGTTCGTGCCTCCGTTCTGGCCGCGCTTGAGCGGGTGGGCGGCACCACGGCCTTTGATCCGGAGTCTCCCGGTGTGGAGCCGTGGGGGACGCCGTGACCGCGCCCGCAAGTGTTGCCTTGCCAGGAGTGTGGGCCGACGTGGTGGGCCAAGATGCGCAGATCGCGGCGTTGCGCGCGGCCGTCGACAGGCCGGTTGCCATGACACATGCGTGGCTGATTACGGGGCCACCTGGCTCCGGCAGGTCGCACGCCGCACGCGCCTTCGCGGCCGCGCTCCAGTGCACCAGTGGCGGCTGCGGCGACTGCAAGGCGTGCAAGACGGCGCTGACCGCCGCCCATGCCGACGTCACGTTGATGGCGACCGAGAAGGTCACCATCGGCATCGAGGAGGTCAGGCACCTGTCGATGCTGGCGCAACGCGCACCGAGCGAGGGCCGGTGGCGCGTCATCATCATCGAGGATGCGGACCGCATGACGGAACGCACTTCGAACGTGCTGCTCAAGGCGATCGAGGAGCCGCCGCCGCGCACGGTATGGCTGCTGTGCGCGCCGCACGCGCACGACGTCTCGGTGACCATCCGCTCGCGGTGCCGCGTGGTGGCCCTGCGCACCCCACCGGCCGAGGTGGTGGCGCGCCTGCTGATCGAACGCGACGGCGTGGAGCCGGAGTTGGCCCACGAGTGTGCGCTCGCCGCCCAAAGCCACATCGGGATCGCAAGGAGGCTGGCACGCGACCCCAAGGCACGGACTCGGCGTGACCAGGTGCTCGCGCTCGCCACCGAGGTGAGGGGAGTGGGCGACGCAGTGCTTGCGGCCACCGACCTCGTGTCTGTCGCAGAGGACGACGCCGCGGCTGCCACGGAGGAACGCGACGCCCAAGAGAAGGCGGAGTTGCTGGCTGTGCTCGGCGCGGAGACGGGCACGATTCCCCCGGCGCTGCGCGCTCAAGTGAGGGAACTTGAGGAGGACCAGAAGCGGCGTGCCACGCGGCACAAGCGCGACGTGCTTGACCGGGCGATGACCGACCTCATGTCCCTGTACCGCGACGTGGCAGCCGTGCAACTCGGCGCGGCCACCGACCTCACTAACGTGGCGCACGAGGGGCGCATCCGCGAGCTTGCAGCCCGCACCGACCTACACGGGACGATGGCGCGCATCGACGCACTCACCACCGCTCGCGAACGGCTCTCCTCCAACGTGCAACCGCTCCTCGCGATCGAGGCCATGATCCTGGCGTTGCGCCCGCGCGCCTGACAGACCGCATACCCTCTTCCTATGAAACGCATCGTCCTCGCCACCGCCGTCGCGGTCTTGCTCGCCGGGTGTTCCGTACTGCCATGGACCGAGGAGTCGGCGGAGCCGACGCCGATCACCGACGAGGGCCCCAGCCGCTCCGGCCCGCCGGAGAGTCCGGAAGTGTCGGCCGTGTACCAGCAGACGGTCACGTGGCGCACGTGCGGGGACTTGGAGTGCGCGAGCATCGATGTGCCGCTCGACTGGTCTGAACCAGACGGCCCCACGTTCGCGCTGGCGCTGTCGCGTCGGCCGGCAGATAACCAAGGCTCGCGCGTCGGCTCGCTGCTCATCAATCCGGGTGGGCCCGGCGGCTCCGGCATCGACTTGGTAGAGAACGTCGAGAATCTTGCCTCCGAGAAGCTGATGACCAGTTACGACATCGTCGGCTTCGACCCGCGGGGTGTGGGAGAGTCTTCCCCGATCGATTGCGGCGACGGCAACACGCTCGACGAGTACTACCTCGAGGACTTCATCGTCGAGACGCAAGCGGAGTTGGACGACGCGCGGGAGCGCAACCAGGCCTTTGCCGCGAACTGCCGAGAGCTCTCAGGCCGCCTGATCGAAAACATCGACACGGTCAGCGCAGCACGTGACATGGACGTGATCCGCGCAGTCCTTGGTGATGAGAAGCTGCACTACTTGGGCTTCTCGTACGGCACGCAGCTGGGCGCCACCTACGCCCAGCTCTACCCGCAGAACGTGGGCCGCGTCGTGTTGGACGGCGCTGTGGACGTGTTGCTCGACCCGACCGAGCAGTCCCTGCAACAGGCGGCCGGTTTCGAGAATGCACTCACGAGTTTTCTGAATTGGTGCGTGGCACGGGAGTCGTGCGAGCTCAACTCTGACGTGGAGACAGCGCGCCGTCAGGTGGCGCAAATTGCGCTCAACGCTCTTGAGGAGCCGTACCCTGCGGATTCCGCGACACCGGTCAACGGCAACCTCATGATCTACGGCATGGTCGTGACGCTCTACGACGAGGCCAACTGGGAGTACCTGGAACTCGCGCTCAACGAGGTGATGCAGACGGAGACGGCGCGCATCTTCTCATCCCTCGGCAACTTCTATCTGGACCGCAACGAGCAGACGGGCGACTGGAACGGCAACTCTGGCGTGGCCTTCACCGCGATCTCCTGCCTCGACTCCACGGGCGACGATGAGGAGTGGACCATCGTCGATCAGCGCGACTTCGCCCGCGAGGTTCAGGAGGTGGCGCCCACGTTCGGCTGGTGGTTCGCAGGATCAGGCGGTTGCGAGGGGTGGCCGTATGCGGCCGACGAGGTGCTGAGTGATCTGGACGCGGCCGCACAATCCGCGAACCCGTTGCTGGTGATCGGCACCTCGAACGACCCGGCCACCCCCTACAAGTGGGCGGAGGCGCTCGCGCAAGACCTGGGCGCGCCGCTACTGACCTATACGGGCGAGGGCCACACGGCCTACGGCCGGTCCAATCAGTGCGTGACCGACGTGGTCGACGCCTACCTGGTGGACGGGGTGGTGCCGGAAGACGGCATCCAGTGCTGACCCGTTTAGCCCCGCTGACGCATCCCTTGGGTGGCGATTTGGCGTGCCGTCGGTAGGCGCTAGACTTACTGACCGCGCCATCCGTGGCGCCCGCCGCCTTAGCTCAGTTGGCAGAGCGATTCACTCGTAATGAATAGGTCAAGGGTTCGATTCCCTTAGGCGGCTCCATGGGCCCGGTCTTGCTGGGGCAGGACGTGGCGGCGTGGAGTTGGCTGCTCACAGCAACAGGGCCGCGGCCGCGACGGCCGAGGCGATCAGCACCGCAATGTCGAAGCGGTGCTGGCTGATGAGGCGCACGGTCGCGTACCCCACAATCCCGCCGAGCAGGATGAGCGGCGCGAGCAGCCCGGCGCGCGCGACGTCGTCCCAGTGCATCAACCCAAGGCTGACCGAGAACGGCACCTTGACCAGGTTCACGATGAGGAAGAACCACGCGTTGGTGCCGATGAAGCGCCGCTTGTCGATGCCAGAGGCGGACAGGTAGAGCGTCATCACCGCGCCTGCGGCGTTGGCAGTCATCGTCGCAAAGCCCGCGGCGGTCCCCGCCGTCCACGCCGCGGCGCGGTGCTCGTGTGCGGTGGATGCGGGAGTCACGTTGCGCCACTTCACCACGAGTTGGACAAGGACGAGCGCGAGCAGCACGACGCCGATGCTGCGGCGCAGGACGCCGTCGGACACCACCTGGAGAAAGAGCGAGCCGAGCACGAGCCCGGGGAGCACGGCCGGTAGGAGTCGTCGGATCAGGGACCAGTCCGCGTCCTGACGGTAGTGCCAGACTGCGACGAAGTCACCCACGATGAGCAGCACGAGGATCGCCGCCGTGGACTCCTTGGCGGGCAGAATCGTCGCGAAGATGGTGACGGAGATGGCCGCGAGGCCACCCAGGGCCGTCTTGGAGAAGCCGATGACGACCGCAGCCACACCCATGAGCAAGGCGACCGCCAGCGACCCGCCAAGCAACTCAAGCATGGGTGTGTCCATTCTTCACGTGCACAGGTGAACGTACGCAGACTCGTCTCTGGACAGGTCGAGGGCAATCCTGCCCGCTCCCCTTGTCGCGCACGAGAAGGGCGCGCCGACGCCATGGCGGCCTAGTCGACGGGAGGGGCGTACGGGTTCCCGTCGGGGGTGTCGTCCTGGCCAGCGCTGCGCACGGTCCGCTTGCCGAACGTTGCGCCGATCGCCTGAGCGACCGCGACCACGACCGGCAGGACCATCACCGTGTGCAGCGCGGGGCTGAGTGCTGCGTAGCGCCACCTGGCGGTCGCTGACAGGTCGAGTGTGTGTACGGCGGTGGGTGACTCGTACGTGACGATGCCCCACACGACGACCGCGAGGAGTACGGCCACGAAGGCGGCCGCCTCGGCGTAGCCGCCGCGGCCGCCACGGCGCAGGCGCCAGATGATGTAGGCGGCGCACAGCGCGCTCAGTAGCGCGATAGGCCCCAGGTATTGCAGGGGAAACTGGGGGTCAACGACGTAGGGATCGTCCGTCCATCCCAGGTCGAGCCCGGCCAGCAGATACTCGACCCTGATGGACAGGTACCCGATCGCCAGTGCGTAAGCGACCGCGATGGCGGCCGCCAGGATCGCTCTTAAGGCAAGTCGCACGCTTTCCCCTCTGTCGGGCTTCGGTGGTGCTGATCGCTCCTGTCTACATGACGCTGTGGTGGGGAGCAAAGCCGCGCTCAGGCGCGCGGAGTCCGGTACGCCGTGACGTTGCCGCTGTCAGGCTCAAAACCCGCGCGGCGGTAGACACGACCGGCGGGGTTGGTCGCCTCAGTGACGATGACCCATCGGTCGCAACCCTGGCCAGCGGCCCACTGTGCCGCGACGCCCAGCAGGTGGGAGGCGAGGCCGCGGCCCCTGTGTTCCTCGTCCGTGCCGACGCTTTGGTACCGCGCCATCGCGCCGCAGCGGACGATGCCAAGTTCCGCGACCAGCGCGTCGTCCGCGAAGGCTCCAAACCAGGCGCCGACGTCGCGATCGGAGAGTGCGCGCTGCGTTGCCGCTTGCGCCCTGGCGAACCGTTTGTGGGCCCGCGCCTCATGCTCGCCAGTGCGGAGGTTCTCGGCGACCATCCTTCCCACGGAACTCTCCCAGTCCTGGCCGTCAAGGCGGCGCACGGTGTAGCCCTCTGGAGGGGCCGTCTGCCGTGGGAGGGTGCTCGTGGTGAGGACCTCGTCCAGTTCCAATTCGAGCCCGTGCGCGGCCCAGGCGTCGCCGTCGTCCGGCATCCTCGTCAGGCCCAACGCCACCCAGTCCGCTTCAGGGAAGGCCGACTCGAATGTCGTGACCCACCGGGCTGCGTCGTTGACGGCGGCTTGGTCGGTGACGAACAGGCAGTTGCCCCAGTGGAAGTCGGGGTTGTGTGGGCTGCGGACCAGCACATGGTCTCCACGGTCCTCGATGAGGGAGCCAGCATGCTCAAGAATCGCGAGGTCGGTTGCCCAACCGGGTGGGAGGTCACGCATGGTGCGATGCTAGCGGGCCGCCCGTTCCATTCTGGGCGCCCGTCGCGGGTCTATGCTGGAGGCATCTTTTCTATACTTAGCAAGGGATTCTGATAAACGGAAAGGCCAACGCATGCCATTGCGCAGCGACGAGTGGTACGAGGGCGAGACCCGCAACGCGTACATCCACCGTGGGTGGATGAGGCGCGGCGCTCCAGATAGCGCATTCGAAGGACGCCCGCAGATCGCGATCGCCAACACTGCGTCGGACCTCACCCCGTGCAATGTGCACCTACACGAAGTGGCGAAGTCCGTCCGCGACGGCGTCTACGAGGCGGGCGGCATCCCGCTAGAACTCCCCGTTGTCTCCTTGGGCGAGACGCAAGTGCGGCCCACCGCGATGCTGTGGCGCAACATGGCGGCCATGGCGACAGAGGAGATGCTGCGCGCGAACCCCATCGACGGCGTCGTGCTCCTGGGCGGCTGCGACAAGACCATTCCCTCCCTGCTGATGGCGGCATCGTCCGTCGACCTTCCTGCCGTGGTGATCCCCGGCGGGCCCATGCTCACCGGCACCTTCCGCGGCCGCCCCATGGGCTGCGGCACCGAGGTATGGCGCCTGTCAGAGGAGGTGCGTGCCGGCACCATCACCAACAAGGACTTCACCGACAGCGAGAAGTCGACGGTCCGCTCCAAGGGCCACTGCAACACGATGGGCACGGCGTCGACGATGGGCCTGCTCGCGGAGGCATTGGGCATGGTGTTGCCAGGGACGGCTGGCATCCCAGCTCCCGATTCTCGCCTGCTGCAGCAGTCGCACGCCGCTGGCCGGCTGGCGGTGGAGATGGTGCGGTCCGACCTCCGGCCCAGCCACATCCTCACGCGCGCGGCCTTCCACAATGCGATCGTGGCGCTCGCTGCCATCGGCGGCTCCACGAACGCGGTGGTCCACCTCCTGGCCATCGCTGGCAGGGTGGGGGTCGACCTGACGCTCGAGGACTTCGACCGGATCGGATCACGCGTTCCGCTACTGGTAGACCTGCAGCCGGCGGGTCGGTTCCTGATGGATGACCTCTACCGCGCTGGCGGCCTCGCCGCCGTGCTCAACGAGGTGAGGGATCTGCTCGATCCCGCCGCGCTAGCAGTCTCCGGCCGCCCCCTGGTGGAGCACCTTGACGGCGCCGAGATTTGGGACAGGGAGGTGATCCGGACTCGCGAGGAGCCCCTCATCGCCGAGGCTGGCGTGGCCGTCCTGAAGGGCAACCTCGCTCCCGCAGGCGCAGTGATCAAGCCCGCTGCGGCCTCCGCGCACCTGCTGCAACACCGCGGCCGCGCCGTCGTGTTCGACAGCATCGAGGACTTCCACGCTCGCGTCGACGATCCCGACCTGGACGTCGATGCCGACTCGGTGATGGTGTTACGCGGTTGCGGGCCCAAGGGCTATCCGGGAATGCCGGAGGTCTCGAACATGCCGCTTCCTGCCAAGTTGCTGGCCCAGGGGGTGCGCGACGTGGTGCGCGTCTGCGACGGCCGCATGAGCGGCACCGCCTACGGCACCGTGGTGCTCCACGTGGCTCCCGAGTCTGCGGCGGGCGGTCCCCTGTCGCTCGTGCAGAACGGGGACTGGATCGAGCTGGACGTGGCCGGGCGTCGCCTCACACTCGACGTGCCGGAGGGCGAACTCGCGGCCCGCACCGCAAGTGCCGCGACCGTCGACGCCTATGCCGCGCCCACGCGGGGATGGGAACGGCTCTACATCGACCACGTGATGCAGGCGGACACGGGTGCCGACCTTGACTTCCTGGTCGGCGCCAGCGGCTCCCGTGTGGCGCGGGAATCGCATTGAGCGAGGTGTGACACGTGAGGGTTGACGCGCTAAGCGGCACCGACGCGGGGGGCCGGCCGAGCCCTGTGTCCGACGTGGTGTGCGCGCTCGGCGAGGGTCCCACGTGGGACGCCGACGCTGGGGTGGTGCGGTGGGTGGACATCGACCGCGGTGTGCTCTACGAGGCCCCCGTGACTGGCGAGGGAGTGGGCCCCACGCGAACGGTACTTGCGGTCGACGGCACCCTTGGCGCCGCGGTGCACGCCGAGGGCGGCGGATTCCTCCTTGCCGCCGCACGGCATCTGGAGCATCGCGACGCGTCAGGAGCCACGGTGGCCACGTGGGAGTTGATCCCGGAAGGACAGCCGCGCCGACTCAACGACGGGGCGTGCGACCCGGCCGGGAGGTACGTGGTGGGCAGCCTGCTCGTGGGCGGGGCCCCGGGGGACGAGCAGTTGTGGCGCCTCGAGCACGACGGCACGGTCACGGTGCTCGACGAGGGACTGACCCTCTCCAACGGCATCGCGTGGAGCCCAGACGGGCAGGTCATGTACCACGTTGATACCAGGCGCAACCGGGTGTACGCGCGGTCCTACGACCCGTCCACCAACTACGTGGGCCTTCCTTGCGTGCTGATCGACACGGGCGAGGCCTGGCCCGACGGGCTCACCGTCGACAGCACGGGCGACCTGTGGGTTGCCATGTGGGCCGAGGGCGAGGTCCGTTGCTACGCGCCCGACGGCACGCAGCGCGACGTCCTGCACACCGGCGTGAGTCTCACCACCAGTTGTGCGTTCGTGGGCCCCAAACTCGACCTGCTCGTGGTGACGAGCGCCGCTGGCGAAGGGTCGCCAGTTTCGCCCCACGCCGACGCTGTGGACGGGCGGCTCTTGGCCGTCCGGACTCCCATCGCAGGCCTGCGCACCCGAGCCTGGCGCCCGTGCGCGAGAGACTCCAGACCGACACGTCCCGACCGGCGCCGCCCGGCGGCTCACAAGGAGGAATGATGCAAGCAAGTCACGGTACGACGGCCCGTGCGGCGGACCGGCTGCGCTCCGCGATCGCGGGTGGCGGCGCCTACGGCATCTGGAGTTCCATCCCCGACATGTCGGTGGCGGAGCTCGTGGGGGGCTTGCCGTACGACTACATCATCGTCGACCTCCAGCATGGAGTGACCACCTTCACCGAACTGCCCATCCTTGCCCAGGCGATGCGAGCCGCTGGCACTGCACCCCTGGTTCGCGTGCCGTGGAAGGACCCCGCCCAGATCATGCGGGCGCTCGACTCAGGCGCCTCGGGAGTGGTGGTGCCGATGATCTCGTCCGCGGCTGAGGCGGCGGACGCGGTGAGTGCCTGTCGCTTCCCGCCGGTTGGGGTGCGCAGCTGGGGCCCCATGTGGGGCTACGTCCGCTCGGACGGCGCACTGCCTCCCGCCGAGCAAGATGCAGGCGTAGCGTGCATCGTCATGGTCGAGACGGCAGAGGCCATCGACGACCTCGACGCGATCCTGGCGACGGAGGGACTCGACGGCATCTACATCGGTCCCAACGACCTCGCCCTCGCGTGTGGGTACGGCCGCGCCACCTACCGGGATGACCCTGACGTGGCGGCACTGATCCAGAAGATCGTGGATGCCTGCCGGGCCGCGGGCGTGCCAGCGGGGCTCCACTGTTCTGATCCTCAGATGGGCAGCGACTGGATCGCGCGCGGCGCCTCGATGGTCACGGTTGCCCAGGACACCGGCTTGCTTGCCGACGGTGCGTTGGAGGCGCTGCGCCAGGCTCGCGGGAGCGACGACGCGCGGGCGCCGGGGACTTCGAAGCCCTACTGACCTGGGGTGCTCCGCGGCACTAGCGGCGGGGGTCGATGTGGAACTTCGGCCCAGGTCCCGCGTCGGCGGGTCGCTCACCGGCGAGGATCGCGGCGGTGGCGTCCAGGCCGACGGTGGCGGCCACGAGCGGACGTGGGTCAACCGCGCCGGTGGCATAGAGGTCGACCGTTTCCTCCAGCCCGCCGGACGCGGACAGGATTCCTACGGCGGTCACGTCCTTGATGGCCACCTCACGGGTGTCGATCAGGCTCGGCTCGCCCGCGATCCCCACCAGCACGACGCGTCCACCGGGTTCCACGATGTCGACGGCGAGCGCGGGGGCGCCCTTGCTATTGGAGGCGTCGACGACGGCATGGAAGGGGTGCTTGCGGTCCAGGCCCTCCAGGGTGGTGGTGCGCGTGAAACCGAGGCTCCTCGCGAAGTTCAACGAGCGCTCGGAACGGCCGACGAGGTGCACCTCGGCTCCTTGAGCCTGTGCGATCTGGGCGACGAGCAGGCCAATGGTGCCTGCGCCGATCACGAGCACGGAGTCGCCTGGGCGAAGATTCGCGCCGCGCACGGACCGCAGGGCGTTGCCTCCCGGCTCCACTAGTGCGCCAAGAACGGAGTCGACCTCGTCCGGCAGTGCGACGAGCGAGGAAGCAGGCACCACGAGCCGCTCGGCGAGGGCCCCTGGCCAACCGTGGCGAATGCCGATCTCGTAGCGCTCTTCGCACAAGTGCTGGCGGCCACCCAAGCATCGGGCGCACTCGCGACAACCGAGCATCGTGTCGCCCGTGACGCGACGCCCCACCCAGGCCGCATCGGCGTCGGCGCCTACGTCGACCACCCGGCCACACCACTCGTGGCCGATGCGCATGGGGAACGTGGCGTGGCCCGACTCGAGGTACGTCATGTCGCCCCTGTAGAACTCCATGTCGGTCCCGCATACGCCGACGCGGTCTACCTCGACGATGACCTGGCCAGGGTCGGCGACGGGCTCGGGCACGTCGGCAACGGCGCCGACGCCTGGTCCGGTGATGACGAAGGCGCGCATGCGGGTCCTTCCACTGGGGCGTGAGGGCAACGGCCCAAGTGTAATCAGTTTCAGATAGAGCGAAGTCAATTCCAATAAACAGAATGGGCTGGTAGGGTCCTGTCCATGGTGAAGCCAGAGGACGAGCCGGGAGCCGCCGACGCGCGCCTGGTGGGCTCCGACCGCGTGCTGGCGCTGCTCATCGAGTTGGCGCGGCGCCCGGATGGGGCGAGCCTTGACGACTTGGCCGTCGCCCTCGACAGCGCCAAGTCGACCGTTCACCGTGCGCTCGGATCGCTCACCAGGTCGGGACTCGCGACGCGGGAGTCGCTCGGCCGGTACGCGGTGAGCGACGAGTTCCTGAGGCTCGCGTTCACGTATCAGGAGTCGCGGCCGGAGGCGGCACGCGTGATGCCCGCGTTGCGTCAACTCGCGGAGCGCTTTGGAGAGATCGCCCACTACGGAGTGCTCGAAGGGGGAGACGTGGTGTACCGCGCCAAGGTCGATCCTGCAGCGGGCTCTATCCGGCTGACGTCATACATCGGTGGACGCAATCCCGCGCGCGCGACGGCCATGGGCAAGGCCATCCTTGCGCACCGCCTCGCGACGACGGCCGAGGCGCTTGAGTGGGCGGCCGACCACCCCGTGGAGCAGCGCACGGCCCACACGTTGACCGACGACGCCGAGTGGGCCAAGGACATCGCCCTAGTGCGGGAGCGCGGTTTCGCGGTGGACGACCAAGAAAACGAGCCGGGAATCAACTGCGTCGCCGTACGCGTGGTGACTCCCAGCGGCGAAGGGGCGTTGAGCGTCTCCGCGCTCGCGTATCGCACTCCGCTGTCCACGCTGATCGATAGTGTGGATGACTTGCGCGCCGTTGCGGTTTCGATCGTCTAGGACCGGCACAGAACGCGCCCTTTGGAGTAGCAGTGACACAGATTGACCTGACCGGAATCGACATCGACATCACCCATCCCGTGCTGGTCACGGGAGCCACCGGCTACGTGGCCGGGTGGATTGTGCAGGGCCTGCTCGAGGCGGGTGCGACGGTGCATGCGGCGGTGCGAAGCCCAGACGATGCGGAGAAGGTCGCGCACCTCACCGCCGCCGCGGAGGCGGCCCCCGGCACGTTGAAGCTTTTCGCGGGAGACCTCACCGAGCCAGGCTCCTACGCCACCGCGATGGCTGGCTGCGGCGTCGTCTTCCACACGGCATCGCCCTTTGTGCGCAAGGTGGAGGACCCTCAGCGCGACTTGGTGGACCCGGCGGTGGGTGGCACTCGCGACGTGCTCGAGACGGCCAACGCCGTAGGCACCGTAACGCGAGTGGTCGTCACCAGCTCGTGTGCGGCCATCTACACGGACGCCTCGGAGTGCGCCGCCGCCCCCGAGGGACAACTGACGGAAGACGTGTGGAACAGCACCGCCTCGCTCGACTACGAGCCTTACAACCTATCCAAGACGGAGGCGGAGAGGGAGGCCTGGCGCATCTCCGACGCTCAGGACCGCTGGCGACTCGTGGTCATCAACCCGTCGCTCGTCATCGGTCCGTCGCTCCAGCAGGCGCCAACGTCGGAAAGCTTCGCTATCGTGCGCCAGCTGATCGGCGGGCAAATGCGCCTCGGAGCCCCGCGGGTAGCCCTGGGCGTGGTGGACGTGCGCGACCTGGCGCGGGCGCACCTCGCAGCTGGCTTCCTATCCCACGCGGAGGGCCGCCACATCGTCTCCGGGCCCGGAACCAACACGCTTGAGCTGGGCACCACCCTGCGGGAGCACTTCGGGTCCGCCTTGCCGCTGCCGCGTTACGCCATGCCCAAGTGGTTGCTGTGGCTGATCGCGCCGCTACTGGGCATCAGCAGGCGCTACGTCGAGGGCAACGTGGGTCACGCGTTCGCCGCGGACAACAGCAAGTCGAAGGAGCGGCTGGGCGTGACGTATCGACCGATGCGGGGTTCGCTGGTCGAGATGGTCGAGCAGATGCTGGAGCGCGACGCGTCCTAGTTCCGCCACGCGTGAGTTGAGCACGCGTGACCCTGGACCCTGGTGGCGGGTCTCGGCCATGGAAGAATCGCCCCGTGACGACAACGGCGCCTCGCTCCTCAGACCTCTCCTCCACCGACCTCGCGGCCGCCTTGCGCGCGGCCGTCAAGGGTGAGGTGGACACCTCCGCGCGTCGCCGCGCCGAGTACAGCTCAGACGCGTCGAACTATCGCGTGGTGCCGCAAGCGGTGGTGTACCCGCGCGATGCGGAGGACGTGATCGCGGTTCACCGGGTAGCTCGCGAGACCGGCACCCCCGTCACGATGCGCGGCGGCGGCACGTCCGTGGCTGGAAACTCGATCGGCCCCGGCATCGTCCTGGACACCACCCGGCACATGAACCAGATCCTGGACATCGACATCGAGGCCAAGACGGCGCGCGTGCAGCCAGGCGTGGTGCTGTCCACCCTGCAAGAGGAACTCGCCGCGTACGGCCTGCGCTTCGGCCCGGACCCGTCCACCTCGAACCGCGCGACCTTCGGCGGGATGATCGGCAACAACGCGTGCGGCCCCCACGCCGTGGCCTTCGGCAAGACCTCAGACAACGTGGCCTCGCTCGACCTGGTCGACGGCGCCGGACGACGCTTCACGGCACGCGCAGGCGGCAATGGGGCCGTGCCAGGTCTCGATGAGTTGGTGTCGGCCAACCTCAGCCTGATCCGCACCGAGTTCGGCCGCTTCGGGCGTCAGGTGTCCGGCTACAGCCTGGAGCACCTGCTGCCGGAGAACGGGGCGCACGTGGCCCGGTTCCTGGCGGGCTCGGAGGGCACCCTCGCCACGATTCTCGAGGCGACGGTGCGCCTGGTGGACGTGCCGAACGCGCGACTCATGGGCGTTTTCGCCTACACCGACATGGCATCGGCCGCCGACGCCGTGGTACCGATGCTCGCCCACAAGCCTCAGGCGATCGAGGGCCTGGACGCGCGACTCGTGGCGCGGGTGGCGGGGGCCAAGGGCAGCCAGGGCGTGCCGGACCTTCCCGAGGGCGCCGGGTGGCTGTTTGTCGAGATGGGCGCCGATACCGCCGAGGAGGTCGAGGAGGCGATGGCCGCGCTCGCGGCCGACGCGAGCACCGGCACGTACCGCATCGTCAGGGACCCAGTGGAGACGGCGCGACTGTGGGCCATCCGCGCCGACGGTGCGGGCCTTTCTGGCCGCAGCGCTGATGGTGCCGAATGCTGGCCAGGCTGGGAGGACGCGGCAGTGCCGCCGGAGAACCTGGGCGCCTACCTGCGCGAGTTCGACGAGGTGATGGAGCGCCATGGGGTCACGGGCCAGCCGTTCGGCCACTTCGGGGACGGCTGCATCCACGTGCGCCTGGACATCCCTCTGCAGCATGACGGCGCCCCATTGCGCGCCTTCATGAACGACGCCGCGGAGTTGGTGGCACGCCACGGCGGCTCGCTCAGCGGCGAGCACGGCGACGGCCGAGCCCGCTCGGAACTGCTCCCCACCATGTACAGCCCAGAGGCGATCGCGTTGTTCGGCCAGATCAAGGCGCTCTTCGACCCCGACGGGTTGCTCAACCCCGGCGTGATGGTGGACCCCGCGCCATTGGACCGCGACTTGCGCCGGCCTGCCGCGCCGCGCACCCCCGGCGTCGGGCACGCCTTCACTCACGACCATGGCGACCTCACCGAGGCGGTGCACCGCTGCACCGGCGTGGGCAAGTGCCGCGCCGATGCGATCGGCCAGAGTTCCGGGTTCATGTGTCCCAGTTACGCGGCCACTGGCGATGAGAAGGACGTGACCCGCGGTCGCGCGAGGGTGCTGCAGGACGCGATCAACGGCACCCTGATCGGTGGGCTCACCGCCCCGGAGGTGCGCGAGAGCCTCGACCTGTGCCTCAGCTGCAAGGCGTGTAGCGCCGATTGCCCGAGCGGCGTGGACATGGCCGCCTACAAGTCCGAGGTGCTGCATCGCACCTACAAGCGCAAGTTCCGCCCCATGGCGCACTACGCGCTCGGGTGGCTGCCGCGCTGGATGAAGATCATCGGCTGGGTGCCGTGGCTGGTCAACGGGGTGTTCAGCGTGGGCTGGCTGCGGCGGCCGATCCTGTCGATCGCGGGCCTCGACAAGCGCCGCTCGCTCCCGAGTTTCGCGGCCAAGCCGTTCCATCGCACCCAGTTCGCGAAGTCGCGCAAGGCGGGTGCCACGGAGGCGCAGACCGCGGGCATGGCAGACGCCCCGGCGTCGGTAGCCTCCGGCGACGCCTCGCATGACATCCGGGGCAACACCGTCGTGCTGTGGGCTGACTCCTTCAGCGACGGCCTCAGCCCCGAGGCGCCTCAGGCGGTTGTTCGTGTGCTGGAGGACGCTGGCCTGCGGGTGCTGGTCGCGGCGGGCGACGCGTGTTGCGGCGTGACCTGGATCTCGACCGGCCAGCTCGACGGCGCCAAGAAGCACCTTGACCACCTGCTGGGGGTGCTCGGCCCGTTCGCCGTCAACGGCATCCCGATCATCGGCGTCGAGCCCTCGTGCACCGCCGTGCTACGTGGCGACCTCGTGGAGCTGTTGCCTCAAGACCCGCGCGCCCACGCGGTTGCCGCGGCCACGTTCACCCTGGCCGAGGTGCTCACTGGCCGCGCCCCCGTCAAGCCGCGCGACGGCTGGCAAGTGCCCAGCCTCGAGGACGTCACCGTCGTGGTGCAACCGCACTGCCACCAGTACTCCGTGATGGGTTACACGGCCGATCGGGACCTCTTGGCGCGTACCGGTGCGACCGTGATCGAGGCGTCCGGCTGCTGCGGGCTGGCCGGCAACTGGGGCTACGAGAAGGGCCACTACGACGTATCCCGCCAGATCGCAGAGAACTCGCTGCTGCCCGCCTTGCGCGAGGCGGGCCTCGCGACGGACGACGCCGGGGGTACGGGCGCCGAAGCTCCTGAGGGCGTCGTCTACCTGGCCGACGGCGTGAGCTGCCGGACCCAGGCGGACGCCTTCGCGGGCGTGCGTGGCCTGCACTTGGCGCAAGTGCTGGCCGAGCACCTGGACTCCTGACGGCGCGACGGCACGATGGCGCGGTGCGGCGGCGGGCGTCAGCCCAGCGTGACCGTCACCTCGTGGGCGCCTGTGGCCGAGGCGTCGACCGCTGCCGTGGCGTCGTCCGCGGTGACCGCGTACGTGCCCGCCACCCCGTCGATCACCAGGCGCCCAGCGTCGTCCGTCTTGACGGTGGTGGGGGCCATCCACCACTCGCCCTTGATGAGCTCGTGTAGCGCGTGGTACGCGGGCTTGGGGGTACCGTCCAGTCGCACCAGGCCGGACGGTGCGTTAAGCCAAGCACCCTGGTCCGCGAGCCCCCAATACGTGAGCGACTCGGTGGCCGGGTGGGCGAACACGTTGCGGTAGTGGCGCACCATCTCTTCTGCCTGACGCTCCTCGCCCTCGGGCGTCGAAGGCCAGGATTCCACCTGGTAGTCGTTGAGGTCGACGATGTGGGGCGGCATGATCTCGCCGGACAGCAGCGTGGTCTCCGTCATCTGGACCGGCAGCCCGAAGCGTCCAAAGCGGTCAAGGATCGCGGTGATGGCCTCCTCGCCACGGTAGCCCTGGTGCATGTGGGTCTGGACTCCGATGGCGTCGATCTCAATGCCCGCGTCGAGGCACCGTTCGATGAGGTCCTCGTAGTCGGCGCTCAGGTCGAAGTCGTTGAGCACAAACCGGCCTTGCGGGTTAGCGGCGTGCGCCTCCTCGAACGCCATGCGCACCATCTCTACCTGGCCCTTGGACTGCGCCAGGCGCGTGACCGCGTTCTCCTCTGCGGTGAACACGGGCAGGATGACGGCCTCGTTGATGGCGTCCCACAGGTCGATCACTCCGGCGAAGGCGCCGGCGTCGCGGCGGATGCGCGCACGAATGGTTGCTTCCACCTCCGCGTCCGACTTGTCCATCAGCCACTGCGGGGCGAGCGTGTGCCACAGCAGCGGGTGACCCTTGATAGTGGCGCCGCGGTCGGCAAACCAGCGGGCGGTCGTCATGAGCCGCTCGGTGTCGGGCTGACCCTCTTGCGGCTCGAAGCCGCGCCAGTAGAACGGCAACGTCGCGTGGTTGTACAGGCCCCACCACAAGGGAGCGAGGTGTTCCGCGTGGGACGGCCTGGCGCCGCCAAAGGGGTTCGCGGGGGAAGCGTCTGTCTCGCCGTTCGCGAGCCCCACAAAGTCGAAGCCGATGTTGCCGAACCCGAACGCGTGGCGGGTCTGCTCGACGGTGACCTCGCGGCCGACGACTGGCTCCCCGGCGGCGTCGACGAGGGTCACGGTGGTGGCGGTGGTGCGGTGAGCGAAATCGTTATCGACTACGTGGCGAGCGGTGTTCATGAGGAAGCTATTCCGATTCTTGTCAGGCGACGTGGTGCGGTGGGGCGGCTCTTCTCATCGTAGGTGCGCCGCGCGGTGGAGGAGTTACCGCCGCGCTGTCTCGACCCGGGCCAGGAGCCCCTCGATCAGCGCGTTGAGCGCCGCCGATTCCACCAAGAAGCCGTCGTGGCCCACGTCGGAGTGCAGCAGGTCAACCCCGTCGCAACCGGGCAGGGCGTCTGCGAGCTCCTGGGAGTGCGACAGGGGATAGAGCCTGTCAGAGTCCACGGCCGCTACGAGCGCCGGCGCCGTGAACCCCGCGAGCGCCGCCGCGATTCCGCCGCGCCCCCGCCCCACGTCGTGCGTGTTGATGGCATGCACGATGCGCAGGTAGGTATTCGCGTCGAAGCGTCTGGCGAGCTTGTCGGCGTGGTGCGACAGGTAGGACTCGATCGCGTATTGGCCGGAGCCCGGCTGGCCGGGCCCGCGCAGTACGTCGCCGGTCACGCCGACGTCGTCAACCTGCGCCGTGCTTTCCACCTGCACCGTGCGCCCAAACCGCGCATGCAACTCGGGCTCGGAGCGGTACGTGGTGTGGGCGATCATGCGCGCGATGCCGAGTCCCACGTGCGGCCCCTCGCCGTCGGGAGCGTCGTAGTAGTCGCCCCCCGCGAAGCGGGCGTCCGCTCGGATGGCCGCGCCCTGAGCCGCGCCCCACGCGATCTGCTCCGCGGTGGTCGCCGCCGTGGTGCCGACGGCAGCGATCGACCGCACGCGCGTCGGGTGCTGGGCCGCCCACTCGAGGGTGCGCATTCCGCCCATTGACGGGCCCAACATCAGCTGCCACGCGTCGATCCCGAGCGCGTCGGTGAGCCGCACCTCCGCCGCGACCATGTCGCGCAGCGTCGGCCACGGAAAGCGTGAGCCCCACGGACGGCCGTCCATGGGGTGGGGATGAGCGGGGCCGGTGGTGCCCTGACAGCCGCCGACGACGTTGGCTGAGACGATGAAGTGGCGAGTGGGATCGAGGGGGCGGCCGGGGCCGACGAGTGAGTTCCACCAGCCTCCCGTGAGGTGACCGGGGCCTGCGTGCCCGTAGGCGTGGCTGTCGCCAGACAGGGCGTGCGACACGTAGATGGCGTTGTCGCGGGCGTCGTTGAGTTCGCCCCAGGTCTCATAGGCGAGCGTGACGTCGGGCAGCACTCCGATCGGATCCGACTCGAGCGGCAGGTCGCCGATGCGCAGAAACTTCCGCTCGCCTGGGTGATCTCCAGGGCGCCACGCCCCCGACGCCGGTACCGGCGTCGGGGGCGCGTCCACCCATTCGGAGGCGTCGTCGTCCATCGGACTCCTTAGCCGTTCGTCGTGTGCCTAGGCGCTCGCCGTGGCCGCGGAGCCCTCACGTACGGCCGCTGCCGCCGCGAAGCCCGTCTCCAGGTCCGCCAGAATGTCGACCACATTCTCTAGCCCCACCGACAGTCGCACCAACCCGGGCGTGACGCCGGTGGTGGCCTGCTCGTCGGGTGCAAGTTGCGAGTGGGTGGTGGTGGCGGGGTGAATCGCGAGCGAGCGCACGTCGCCGATGTTGGCCACGAGCGAGTGCAACTCAAGCGCGTCCACAAAGGCGCGCCCGGCGTCGGCGCCGCCCGCGATCTCGAAGGCAAGCACAGAGCCGCCGCCCTTGGGCGCGTACTTGAGCTGCAACTGGTGCCACGGGGAGGACTCGAGGCCCGAGTAGGCGACGCTCAGCACATCGTCCCGTCCCTCAAGGAACGCGGCCACCTTGACCGCGTTCTCCACGTGGCGCTCAATGCGCAGCGACAGCGTCTCGATGCCCTGAGCGATGAGGAACGCGTTGAACGGCGACACGGCGGGGCCGAGGTCGCGCAGCAGCTGCACGCGGGCCTTGAGGATGAACGCGAGGTTCGCGCCCAGCGCCGAGCCGACGCCCAAGTCCTTCGCGTACGTGAGCCCGTTGTAGCTGGGGTCGGGGGTGTTGTACTGCGGGAAGCGCGCCGGGTCCTGCGCGTAGTCGAAGGAACCGCCGTCGACGATCACGCCGCCGATCGCGGTGCCGTGACCGCCCAGGTACTTGGTGGCCGAGTGGGTGACGATGTCCGCTCCCCACTTGAACGGCTGCACCAGGTAGGGCGAGGCGACGGTGTTGTCGACAATGAGCGGCACGCCGATCTCGTGTGCCACCGCCGCGACGGCCTCGATGTCCAGCAGGTCCTGCTTGGGGTTCGAGATGGACTCGCCAAAGAACGCCTTGGTGTGGGGCCTGGAGGCGGCGCGCCACGACTCGGGGTCGTCGGGGTTCTCCACGAAGCTGACCTCGATGCCGTACTTGGGCAGCGTGTAGTGGAACAGGTTGTAGGTGCCGCCGTACAGGGACGGCGAGGACACGATGTGGTCGCCGGCCTCCGCGAGGTTCTGGATGGCGAGCGCGTTCGCGGCGGAGCCGGAGGCGACCAGCAGGGCGGCCACCCCTCCCTCGAGTGCGGCGATACGCTGCTCGACGGCGTCTTGCGTGGGGTTGCCGATGCGCGTGTAAATGGGGCCGAGCTCCGCCAACGCGAAGCGCGCCGCGGCCTGGGTGGTGTCCTCGAACACGAAAGAGGTGGTCTGGTAGATCGGCAGGGCGCGGGCGCCGGTGGTGGGATCGGGCACCTGGCCGGCGTGGATCTGCTGGGTTTCGAAGGCCCATTCGGTG
>NZ_JADQBF010000014.1 GCF_016278775.1 Demequina sp.
GATTCTGCGCACCGCCGCCGAGCGTTCGCGCGCCCGCCGTGCGCGGTCGGTCACCCACAAGGTGAGACCCACGATGACGAGTTGAATCAGCGAGAGGAGCGCGGCGGTGCGCAGATCCAAGAACTGGTTGACCTGCAGATAGATCTCCGTCTCGATAGTGGAGACCCGGGTGCCGCCCAGCACCAGCACGATGCCAAAGGACGACGCACAGAAGAGGAAGGCCAGCGACGCGGCCGACGCGAGCGCTGGCCCAAGGGCAGGAAGGGTGATGTGTCGAAACGCCGCCAGCCTGCTGGCGCCGAGCGTGCGTGCGGCGGCCACGCGACCAGGGTCCAGCCCTGCCCACGCTCCACCCACAACGCGCATCACGACGGACGTGTTGTAGAACACGAGCGCGGCCACGATGACCCACGGCGACTGGTCAAGCCCTGTCCACCCGAGCGGTCCGCCCCGCCCCACCAGCGCCGAGAACGCTGCCGCCACCACCACCGTGGGCAAGACGAACGGAACGCTCGCTGCGGCGCGCACGAAGGAGACGCCTGGCCAGCGCAGCCTGAACAGCGCGTATGCGGCTGGCACGCCGAGCAACAGTGAACCAATTGTCCCCGCTCCCGCCAGCACCAGCGTCGTGCCCACTGCCCTGAGGATGTGTGGGTCCGTCAGCGCCTGCGCCGCCAAGTCGAAGCGCACGGAACCGTCTTGGGTGAGACCGCGCCACAACACGGTCGCGAGCGGCCAGACAAAGAACAGCGAAAGATAGCCCAGCGGCAGCGCCGCGAGCCCCCACCACACGAGGTGGGGGCCGACGCGGCGTACGCGCTGAGCGCTCATCTGAGGCGTGTCCTGCTAGTTGAGGACGGTGTCCGTCCAGGTGTCGATCCACTCGTCGCGCTGGGAGTCGATCGTGGCGGGCTCTAGCGTCCACGGGTCCTGGGCAAGCGGCGCAAACTGCGTCCACTCGGCAGGCACCTGGACGGCAGACGAGACGGGGTAGACGTACATGTTTTCTGGTACGGAGGCCTGGAAGCCATCGGACAGCATCCAGTCGACCACGAGCTGCGCGCCTTGTGGGTTCTGGGCTCCCTCGAGGACTCCGGCATACTCGACCTGCCGGAAACACGTGTCGAGCAGGGCCGCAGTGGTGGGCTGGCCATCGATCACCTCCAACGGGGGAGACGACGCATAGCTGAGCACGATCGGGTAGTCGCCCCCGTAGTTCGGTGCGGAGAAGTCGGTGAAGTACGTATCCGACCAAGACGCCGTGACACGCAGATCGTTGTCATTGAGGGCTTCCCAATACTCCGGCCACGCGTCGCCCTTTGCCGCGATCGTCGCCAGCAGGAAGGCAAGTCCTGGTGACGACGTGGCGGGATTGGTCACCGACACCATGCCGCTGTACACGGGGTCCAGCAGGTCATCGAGCGTCTGCGGCGCGGGAACGTCACCCTCGAAGGCCGCCAGGTCAATGTTGAGGCACACGTCCGAGAAGTCGATCGCGGTGAGTGCCTGTGACCCGCCGATCGCGTACGAGGCGGCGTCCGCCGCGGCGGGGGCGTCGGACGCGTAGTCGGCGAAGACGCCCGCTTCGAGAGCACGTGAGGCGAAGGTGTTGTCGACCCCGTAGACCACGTCGCCCAGCGGCGCATCCTTGGTGAGAATGAGCTGGTTGACGAGCGTTCCGGCGTCCCCAGGCGCGACAAAAGTCACGTCCAGGCCGGACTCTTGTTCGAAGGCCGCCAACACGTCGTCCGGTACCGCGAAGCTGTCGTGGGTCACCACGGTGACCTCCGTCGGCATCGGCGACTCCGTGGAGTCGGGAGACTGTGACGACGGATCGTCGGTGGCGGTGGAGCAGGCAGCGACGCCAACGGCGACTGCTGCGGTGATGGCGAAAGCACGCGTGATGCGCATGCGGTTCCTCCCATACTTCAGGAGGGGTAATGAGACTCGACTCCCTACGCCGGTGCAAACCGGATCAGGTTCGAGGGTCTGCGGGTGACCGCACTCTCAGCGCCCTTGGCCCACATACGGATGTGGAGGCGCTCCCCTGTCGTGGCTACCACGGTACGCCAGTTTTCGGATGCCACGCGCACTTCCACAGGCGGCGATTTTCCCCTACCGGCCTCCGGCGCTACGGTGTGTGGGGGCAGCGTAGCCCCGCGGGTCCGAGCAAGGCCGGACCGCCTATCGATGGACAGCAGGTGAGTCAAGCAATGAGGGTGTTGACGCTCGGTGCCTTCGAACGAGACAACTTTGGTGACACCCTCTTTCACGAGGTCACCAAGAACTACTTGCAAGACGCGGACGTCACTGCGGGATCGATCATGGCCGGCCGCCTCAGTAGCGGTGAGCCGGTCGTCAACTATCGCAAGCACTTGGCGACGGAACGCGTCGACGCCATCTGGGTTGTCGGTGGCGAAGTGGGTGGCGTTGTGCTTGAGGATGCGCTAGCGATGTCTTTGGCGGGGGATGCGCGTGCCGAGTATCTGGCCCAGTCGCCACAGGTTCGACGCTCGCGCGCTGAGGAGCAGGGGTTCTCTGACCACCGAGCGCTCGCGTACCTGCCCGAGATGGGCGCAGATGGCCCTCAGGTGGTGGTGAACTCTGTCGGGTTGAGCGCACTTGCACGTGCAGAACCCGACGTGGTCACCAGGTCACTGGCGGCACTCCAACACGCGACCGCGGTTCACGTCCGCGACGTCCCTTCTCACGAGTTCTTGACAGCGCAAGGAGTCACCGTCTCGATCGGCCCAGACATGGTTCACGCGATTACCGGTGTTCCGGGTTATGGTCCGGACGACATCGCCAGGCCCTTGCCAGCGCCATATGCGCTGGTTCAGATCAACGTGAACCTTGTGCGTCACCACACGGTGAAGGAGGTGGCTCACCAAGTAGCCACTTTGGCACGCGAGGCGGACCTTGACGTGGTGCTCTTCGCCGCCGGTGTCGCGCCCGGTCACGACAGTCTTGGTATCTACGCTGCCATCGCCGCAGCGGCGTCGCGTGAGAGTGGCGCGCGCGCCATCAGGGTCCTGACCGATCGAAATGTGACGCATCTGGTGCACTACGTGGCACGGGCGGAGATGTGGGTGGGCACGTCGTTGCACGGGCGCGTCCTTGCAGCCGCCTATGCAGTTCCCCGCATCTCGCTAGAGAATGAGAAGGTGTCGCGCTATGCGACTACCTGGGATCCCGCCTATGCGCACGGTGTTGACCCGGCCAACCTTGCTCGGGAGGCTCTGCGGGGCTTGACCTCGTTTCAGCGGGGCGCGAGCCAAGCGACAGCGACGCGCCTCGCCAGCCAAGCCGATGCGCATTCACGCCGGGTCAGGGAGGCACTCTCGTGAACTCACAATTTGATGTCATTGTCCCGGACGGCGAGGACCCGGTGCAGGTCTACCGCGAGCTGCTCGTGGAGATGGCCGACTACTACGAATCTGCCCTCGCGGTCCGCACTGAGGAGCGAGACTTCCACGAGTCCCAATCGTTCGTCTACATCGAGGAGATCGCCAGACTGGTTCACGTGCAACAGCAGGATCGCATCGGAATCGTCGATCGTGCGAAGCGACGCATCAAGCGCGTGTTGCGCGGGCTGATTCGCTAGGCACGAGGACCGGTCGGAATGGCAGCCGCAAGGCGGTTGTCGATATTGACCCACGCGGCCCCATCGGACAATTCGAGCCAGCGGCTCCACGACGAGATCGGCCTCTTCTGCCCGTCCTCGAGTTGATAAATGGCTCCATTCGGGGCCCGGACAAAGGATCCCATCGCAGCACCGCGGTCGAGCGTCGCGCACGTGTAGCGGTCAAGGTCCACAAAGTCGATGGGCCAGCGTCCTTCGTCCTCCGTGGCAACTTCATGTATCGCACCGTTAGCCGCCACGTGGGCCACCCCGTCACATCGCATCCCGTAGCCAAAGTAGTCGGAACTGGTGGGGTAGCCAGCCAAGTCCGACTCAGCCACAGTGGAGTAACCGAAGACTCCCGCAGCGCTTGAGATCTCGAAGCTCGAGAGAGGCAGGGCTTGGGTCAGTCCGTCGATGTAGTAGATCCGCGGATTGGAACTTGTGCGGACCATGGCCCCGGCAGGCAGAATTCGCGGTCCTGCTTTGAGGGCGGACACGACGGTGGGAGGAACGAGCGTGAACGCCCAGTCGCCGTGGGATGTGACGGAGCTGTATGCCGCGAAGGAGGAGAACTGGCGCAGGCCTGCATCCGTCAGCAGGTAGACGGAAGCGCGATCCGTGGCCTTGATGAGCATGCTCTCAGTGAGCGCTCCCAGGTTGGGCCACAGCGCGAGCAAGTCATCGGGAAGCGCTGTGGGGTCCGACTCCGATCTCAACAGCGCAGGATCCACCGAGAATCGTCCGTCCCTCGTGAGCGCGTACGTCGTTCCTGCGGAGTCGACGGCGATGCCTGAAATTGTCGTTGCGGCGGCTGGCAACTGGGAGAAACTTGCATTGGACAGGCTCGACTGAGTGATGTTCGCGCCCGTGAACGCCGTTTCCTCCCCGACCGGCACCATGTGGAGCTGACCGTCGTACAACACGCCATACTCGCCCGTTCCCCTGTTCCGGACCAAAGCCGGTTCGGACACAATGGGCGCCCCAAGTGTCAGATGTGCCACGGAATTGTCGCTCAGTACGACCATCGAAGCGGTGATGCCGGCAGCTACTTGTGCCTGTTCGTCAGCGATCTCGCGCTTGACGCCCTCCTGCACGAGATAGCGCGCACCAGTGTCGGTGCCGACCAGTTCTGTAAGCGTCGGACCGTTGGGGAACAGCGACATCTGGGCGTTGTCGAGTTGGACATAATGATCCGCCGAGCAACTATACCCAAAGTCGAGGAGCATACCGCACGAGGGATACGACAGCATATTGCCGCGATCAAGCATCGCGATTCTGCCCGAGGTATTGCGGAAGTTGGAACCGACCATTGGTCCGTCGGAGAAACTGTCGAGGTATTCTTGCGTGACATAACCGACGCCACCGAGCGTACGCAGCTCCCTATACACCTCGAGACTCGGTATCTGGTGTTTCGTTTCACCACTGATGAAGTACACCGTAGTGCTTTCCTTGGTGCGCAGAAGCACGTTCGATTCAATGGGCGATCCGAACCAATCCCAGTAGTATCGCCAGAAATTTCGGTTTCCGTAGGAAGAACACGAGTCGCCAGTGCCGTACAGATTGTTGAGCGCGGCGCTGTTGGGCTGGTACGGGGTGTAGTTGTACAAGCCAGCGGTCGCGAGGTTCGTGATGTACACCCGTGAGTAGCCGCACTTGGAGGAATTCGGGTGGAAAAGGATGTTGTTGGTGCGCCCTGCCTGGTAGTTGTATCGAGTGGGCAGTTGCGCGTACCGCTGGAACTGGCGTGCTCCGTAGTACATTTGATAGACGAAGCCCTTGAAAGCACCATCGCATGGTGCGCTATCAGAGCAGGCGTACCCTAGCGCCTTGTCATATCGCCAATCGCTAGGCCAAACGTGAGTGACAAGCCCCTGCTCCTTTTGAAGAGTGACGAGGAGAGCCTTCTGACTAATGTTGCAGGACTTGCCGACCTTAGCGATGATTTCCGCGGCCGTCTCGTCGGGCGCACCGACGTAGCCATCACAGAATGCATCCGGCGCGATATTGGGAGTTGGCTGGTGGTAGTCCTTCAGGCAGGTATAGCCGGAAACACAATTGCTCACCTTTGAGTTCAGGAATTTTTGGATATCGGAGGCGGTCATGGCGTATCCGTTGTAGAACTCTTGATCGCTGATGATATAGCCGGGATCGAAAGACCCCACGGGGCGGGCCTCCGCCTGCGGCGTAGCGACGAGCACTGCCGCCACAATCGCAACGACAAGCGCAAGAGAGACGCGAGGCTTCCACGCAAGAGTCATGGGATCTCCAGAAGAACCGGGTCGGACGTCACGGTGGCGCCGCCTGTGGTGTAGGTGAGAGTCACGTCCCAAGCGCCTCGGGAAAGGCGAGGGTCTGCCAGCGTTGTACTTCCGCAAGCTGTGGTGTCTTGATTGGTCAATCCGAGAGTCGTTGCAGTCACCCGAGCGTCGCTTGATCGCGCTTCGAGGGCAAAGAGACACTCCTTGTCGTCCTCCGCAACGCCGATCACGAAGCCGCCGACGGTGATGGATCCGTCGGGGTCCACTGTCGCGAAGCTGATCGTCGGTTGCACTGCGAAGGATTCCGAATCCGGCTCTGGCTCTTGGCTGGGTGCGACTGTCGGCTGGGAGGTCGTTCCCGGACTCGGCTCGGATGATGCCGTCGCCGTTGCGGTTACTGTCTGAGCGGGCATGGGGTCACTGTTGGAGCCCGAGCACGCGGTTGTGAGTACCACGCACGCCACAAGCAGCGTCGTGGCGCGTTTGTGCGCCAACTGGAACGGTTTTGCCATGCGGTCAGAGTAACCCCGAGGATTTGTGGTTGCCACCTTTCACTGCGGCGAGTGGCAAATCCGTCAAGTCTTCGCGCAGGCCGTCACGGACTCTGCAACAGATCACGCCAACGCTCGAGTTCAGGAAACGGGGTGAACTCATGGTATTTCCCCGCCCGCCATTCGACCGAGATCCTCCCGTATCGCGCGACCGGGATCCGCGTGTACCGGCAACGCGCGTGCTCGAATTCCAACTTCGCGCGTGCTCGCTCAAGAATTCTCTGAGGCGCGCCTGATGCCTCGAGACGACTGACGAGAGTGCCTGCGCGGTCTCGCAACAGGTGAAACCTCGGCGATCCGGCCTTGAGCGCCGCCACCGTGCGCTTGACCTTCGACCTGGGAGGGACGCCAATCTGGTTTGAGCCGTGAAGGCGGTACTGAATGAGTGGTTCAGAAATCATGTGAATGGTCCCTACCGCGGACGCCATGATCGCCAACCACTCGTCGTGGATCCACCGGTGTCCGACAGGAAACGCCACGCTCAACAAGGAACTCTCGAACATGACGGTCGCGCCCGTCACGATGTTCCTTCTCAACAGGGCGTGGAAAGCGTCCCCGGAGAGCATCTCCGAGGTCTCCCGTTCGGAGACGTCGTATGCCCCGAATAGCGTTCCGGGTAGACGCCGGCCGTTGTCATCGATCAGTTCGGCATTCGAGAACACGAGTGACCGAGACCCCGAGGGTCCCAAGTGCGTGATTGCGTGGGACAAGCGGTGTGGAAGCCACACGTCATCGTGGTCAGACAAGACGATGACATCACTGGTACAAGCCGAAATCGCGCGTTCGAAGTTCTTCGAGAAGCCGCCGACCCGCTCGGTTGCTACCACGCGAATGATCTCCCCGCCCGGAAGTTCATCCTTCAGCCGATCGATCAGGTCGACTGTGCCGTCCGTCGAGCCGTCGTCGGCTATGACGACCTCAGTGACCGGGTAGTCCTGCTCAAGAATGCTGCGGAGTTGTGGTTCGAGAAACCGCGTACTTTGGTAGGTGCACAGCGCCACGGACACAGTGCGCAGGGTCGCGGCACTGCCGTCCGACGGGGACGTTGGGGTCATGGTGCAAGTGTAGGTTGCTTCATGGCGGAGAGTCGGGGTGCTGCACTCAGTCGTTTACACTCGCCATGTTCAGATCAATGTCAGGAGCTACGGTGTCGAGCAACACGCCTACCGAGCAACGATGGGCGCGCGTCGCAGCAGAGCCCTTCGAGACAACCGGGCCTGCTGGCAGTTTCTGGCGGGGCACCTGGGGTTCAGTCAAGGCCGTGTGGCAGCGGCGCGAACTTGTGTGGCTGTTGTCGCGCCGCGAGGTGCGAGCGCGCTACAAGGACAGTTCGCTTGGCATGGTGTGGTCTCTCGCGCGACCCCTTGCTCAACTCGTCGTCTACTACTTCGCCATCGGCAAGGTCCTTGGCGTCTCTCGAGCCATACCCTCGTTCGCGATCTTCGTCTTCATCGGTCTGATGGGGTGGACACTGCTCACCGAAGTCGTACAGAAAGGTACGAGTTCCATCTTGAGCAATGCGGGCCTGGTGAAGAAGGTCAGACTCCCACGTGAGGTCTTCCCTCTTTCTGCAGGGGGGTCTGCAATGTTCATGTTCCTCGTCCAGTGCGTGATTCTTGTGGTGGCCGTCATCGTCTTCGATGAGATCCCCGCATGGACCGGCCTGGGATACGCCGTCGTCGGAATAGCTGTCCTCATGATTCTCAGTTACGCCCTCGCGCTGCTGCTTGCTGGTCTGAACGTCTACTTCCGCGACATCGAACACCTTGTGGAAGTGGTATTTGTCGTGCTGTTCTGGGCATCGCCCATCGTCTACTCGTTCCGCTTCGTCCACGAGTTTGTGGGGGGAACCTGGATCGAGCAAGCATATCTTGCGAACCCCGTAACGGCCGCCATCATGGGCATGCAGCGGGGCTTGTGGGCGCCGGGCGGGACTGAGTCGGATCTTGTCGTGTGGCCTGATGATCTGGCCCTTCGGCTCGGGATCGCTCTTGCAGGGGCGCTAGCCTTGTTGTGGTTCGCTCAGAGGGTATTCGCCCGCCTGCAGGCCAACTTCGCTCAGGAGATCTAGATTGGTGTCTGCACCTCAAATCGTTCGCGTTGACGACCTCTCCAAGCACTTCTCCCTGCGCAAGCAGAAGTCGCTCAAGGAGGCGGCGCTCGCGGCAGTACGCCGCGGTACCGCGCCCGACGAGTTCTGGGCCCTGAAGGACGTCTCCTTTGCAATCGACGCCGGCTCGACGGTCGGTTTGGTGGGCCACAACGGCTCGGGCAAGAGCACGTTGCTCAAACTCATCGGTGGAATTCTGGAGCCGACGTCTGGGGTCGTGGAACGCCGGGGAAGACTCGCGGCTCTGCTGGAATTGGGCGCAGGGTTTCACCCCGACCTCACCGGACGCGAGAACATCTACCTCAACGCCGCAATCCTCGGACTGAGCCGCCGCGAGACGGACCAGCACATGGACGAGATCGTTGACTTCTCTGGAATTGAGAAGTTCATCGACACGCAAGTGAAGTTCTACAGTTCGGGCATGTACGTGCGCCTCGGCTTCTCGGTCGCGGTGCACGTTGACCCTGATCTACTGCTCGTGGACGAAGTCCTCGCGGTCGGGGATGAACCGTTTCAGCGCAAGTGCATGAACCGCATCACTGAGTTCCAGCGCGAGGGGCGCACGATCATTGTCGTGAGTCACTCTTCGGGAATCGTTCGCCAACTGTGCGACCGGGTGCTCGTTCTTGATGGTGGATCGCTGGTCCACGACGGAGATGCGCAAGAAGGCGTTGACCTGCTCAAGGCGTTGTACAGAGACCAAGCAGCGCTCGACTTGCCCACCGAGGAGCGACACACACACGCCGAAGCAACGTGTCGCATCGACTTGGTTGATGCGACGGTGACACGACACGTGGGTTCGACGAGCCTCGACGTCGTGGTGGCGGTGAAGGTGGATCACCCGATGCAGGCGTGGGGTGTGAAGATCGCACTGTTGACCGTCGACGGAGTCCGCCTCTTTGACATCGACACCTTCAGGCTGGAGCAAACTCTTCCCGATACGGCCGGTGTCCACCAGGTGAGGTTCAGGTTCGACGGAATTGCGCTTGGACCGGGAAACTATGTGGTCAACGCGGCAGTCGGGCCGGAGAACGCAGCGGCCTACGATGCGATTGCCGCCGCCGCGTCGTTCGAAATGCCCCGGATGGGTCAGGGCAACGGCCTGCTCCATCTGGAGCCGCAGCTCGATGTCAGCGACTCCTTCTAGCGGCGGGCACTTCTCGCGCTCTAGGCGCCCTGATCGCGGCGCCGTGAGGCCTCGAGAGAGTGGGCTTCTACCACTGCCTCGTTGTCGATGTCGACCTTCGAGACTCGGCGGTAGGCTGACCACTTCGCCACCTGGTATGCCGGGTTGACCGCCCACCAGTACAGGCGACGACGCCACGAGTAGTCGGGGTCCCTCGCAATCCGAAGGGTGTCTCCGACGATGCCGCGCATGGCCTTCACCACGGTTCGCATGGCGCCTCCGGTGGGCACAGGGAACCCGAGCCTGCTGAGCGCAACCCCCTCGTCAAAGATGCGACGGCGGTACTCGCTCACGGTGAGATCATTCGAATGCTCTACCGCAGCCATCGGGGAGAACGCCTTCCACCACCCAGACTCAAGGAGATCCGCGCCAAAGTACTGGTCTTCCGCATAAGGCACATCCCGGTAAGGCACTTCACCCAGGAGCACCGAAGTGCGAGCAGCGGAATTGACGTCCGAGTAGAAGGTCGCACGCGCCTGTATCTCGGTCGGCGCCCACCCGGGCGCGTCGACTGTCACACCATGGCCCACGCCTGCGCTTCCAAACACCCCGCGAATCTCGTACTTGAGCAAGGGAACGCACCGTGGTCGTGGCACCTGGAGGCCGTACACACCAGCCACTCTTGGCATGGTGCGCAGCGGCTCCAGCAAGTGCCGCAGCCAGGAGGAGTCCACCGGGATTGCATCGTGGGTGAGATACGCGGTGAACTCGCCTCTCGACATCGAAGCAGCCAGATTCCGAGTGCGACCGTGGCCGAAATCGGCCTTGTCGATGTGGTGGACGCGCACCTCCGGGAAGTCGCTCACGATGTCGAGGGTCGTGTCGGTGGAACCCGAGTCGATCACAAGCACATCGAATTCGCCGTCCAACTGTTGGTCGCGCAAGGCTTCCAGGATCCGTCGGAGGTAGGTCTCTCCGTTGAAGGTGAGGATGACGACCGTCGCGAGGTGGTCACTCATGGTCGTGCCTCAAGATGGCTTCCCAGGTTGCCGCCACACCTTCGTCTAGGGCGGTGAGCGACCGTTCACCAAACTCATCGGTGAAACGTGTCGTATCCAGGACTACTTCGTCGACGAACGACGGAGGTTGGGGCCGCTCGTCGATCATGACTTCGCGTTGCGTGACCCGTTCGAGTGTCGCGAGTACGTCGTTGACAGTGAGTCCGATGCCGCTACCAATGTTGTAGACAGAGTGCTCGACAGCGTCGATTGCCAGCGGCGCAAGCATCTGCACCACATCGTCCACATAGATGTAGTCCCTCACCATGGACCCATCGCCCAGGCGCACTACGGGTAGGTCGCGGGCAATCTGCCGCAGGGCGATCGGGATGAGTCCTTGCGGCTTGTCGGCCTGCTGGCGCGTTCCATAGGGGTTGGAGATGCGGCATGTGACGGAGTTCAAGCCTCGTTGTCGCCGATAGAACTCGAGATAGCGTTCGATCGCCAGTTTGCCGATGCCATAGGGAGAGATCGGCTCGGCAGCGTCGGTTTCGCGATACCGGCCCTTGTGTTGAGGCCCGTAGATCGCCCCGCCCGTCGAGGCGAAGACGAGTCTCCCGATTCCGGCGTCGACACAGGCATCGATCAGTGCCAGTGTGCGCACCACGTTCGTTCGGATGTCGTATGCGGGGTCAGCGTCGGCAGTGGCGGGGGTTGTGGTGGAAAGCATGTGGAAGACAGTGTCCTGTCCAGTGACGGCCAATACGAGGTCGTCATCTGACATGAAGTCCCCGGTCAGGGCGGCGACCCCATTAGCCTCAAACACCGGCGGGCGCTGGGTGAAGCGGTCAAACGCCGTGACTTCATGCCCCGCTGCGGCAAGCGCATCGACGAGGTGGGAACCCAGGAAGCCGTTCCCTCCGATAACCGAGACTCTAGCCACGCATCGCCCTTTCAAACGCCGTTGTGAATTGGACGCCGGCATCGGTCCAGTCTCGACCGCCCAGCGACGCGGAAAGGGTCGAGGGGTCGGGCGGATCATCGACGATCTCGCAAAGCCGCCGAGCGATCACGGCCGGCGATAGCGGGGCGAAACTGATGTGGGGGTTTTGCGACACGAGTCGATTGTTGGGTCCATCGTTCATCACGGGAGTCACGCCCGCGGCGAGAAGTTCCAGGGGTAGCAGCGACATGTTGCTCAACGACAGTACGAGTGCTGCAGAGCACTGGTTGTAGAGGGGGTTGAGTTCGGCGAGGTCAAGGCTCTCGTGGTTCACATGAGCGAAGGGGACCCGGTGCGGATCAAGTCGCCCGCCCGCGAGATGAATGGTGACGTCCGGTCGCGCCTTCGCAAACTCCGCGAGCGCCGCGATTCCCAGATCAAACGCGCGTCGCGGCGTCGAAGGGCGAGCGTAGAAGAAGACACCTGAACGACTCCCGGTGTTGGCTTCGGTGACGTGATAGCGGGTTGAGTCGGCGGCGAAGTCATAGTGGTCCGCCGCCATTCCATACTCTGTTGACAACTTGTCTTCGAGCCACGCGCCTGCGGTCAGTCCGTGGAATCCGAACCGGTAGGTGTTCTCGGCGAGCACGTAGTTGTCACCCACGGGATAGAACCAAGGCTCGAAGTCCTGGACAAAATAGAAACGACGCGCACGCGACGGGTCCAAGTAGACGGGGTACGCCGTCTCCCATGCGGTCGCGAAGAGGGCCTGTGCCGAGTCGTGAACTGAGCCCCTCAGAGGAAGAAGGTCGGCCTTGAGGTTCGGGTAGGCGCTCACCGTCTCCAGCATCTTCTTGAGCGCGGGACCGTCGGCTGTGGAGCCTTGCCAGTCATAGAGGTAGACAGTGCACTTGTGCCCCGCCTGTTCGAGAGTGTGGATGAACCTGAACATGTTCTGATGACCGCCACTGCCAGCACTGGGGGGCGACGTCACCCACGCGACATCGATGGGGCCTTCGGTTACCGATAACGGCTCTCTCAGGGCCAATGGCGGATTCGTCCAGTCAACTGAGACCATGTCCTGGGCCGACACCATGGGGCGCGAGTCGACCACCGTGTGACTGGGAGGAGCGAGGCGCTGAGCGACCAGGCCAA
Source organism: Demequina sp. (assembly GCF_016278775.1). Taxonomy (GTDB): domain Bacteria; phylum Actinomycetota; class Actinomycetes; order Actinomycetales; family Demequinaceae; genus Demequina. Next base: position 12,767 of record NZ_JADQBF010000014.1, read on the forward strand.
GTGCGCGACGAGGTCCCTGCCTCTTGACAGCGCTGAAGAACTGGCCCGCCATGCGATACGCACGTCTCAGCCCCATCATCCGCCTTCCGTCAGGTCCATCTCGTCGTGCCAAGGCTACATGCGACACACCGACCGCTTGCTTGCCACCTCGCTGCGAGTGGTGCTGACTACACCTCGCTGCGGTAGAAGTTCATCCACGACTTAGAAGCAGTCGGCCCCCGCTGTCCCCGATACCGCGACCCATACTTGGTTGACCCATACGGATGCTCGGCCGGAGAGCTCAGCTGGAAGAAGCACAGTTGGCCGATCTTCATGCCGGGCCACAGGTTGATCGGCAGCGTCGCCGTGTTGGACAGCTCCAGCGTCACATTGCCCTCGAAGCCAGGGTCGATGAAGCCGGCGGTGGAGTGCGTCAGTAGCCCGAGGCGACCAAGGGACGACTTGCCCTCAAGCCTGGCCGCGATGTCGTCGGGAAGCGTCACGGACTCGTAGGTGGAGCCCAAGACGAACTCGCCTGGGTGAAGCACAAAGGGCCGGTCGGCGTCGACCTCGACAAGGCGAGTGAGCTCTGGCTGCTCGATGGACGGGTCGATCGAGGCGTACTTGTGGTTGTCGAACACCCTGAAGTACTTGTCCAGCCGCACGTCAATGGACGACGGCTGGATCATGGCCGCGTCGTACGGGTCAAGGGCGACGCGGCCCGAGTCGATCTGGGTGCGGATGTCGCGGTCCGAAAGCAGCATGGGGTCAACCTATCGCGACTGTCCCGCTGCTAGCCTCGAACCACGCACAACGAGGTGGGGGGCACATGAACACCGCGAAACGTCCGACGATGAGGTTGGCGGCCATCGCCGCGGCGGCTCTATGGCTTGGTGCTTGCGGCCTGTTGCCCGTCGCGACGGACGATGCCACGCCAGCGCCCACGCAGGCGGTCCCCACCCCCTCGGAAACGCCAGCGGCGGCGGGTTGGGTGAGCTCCTCCGGCGTCGGCTTCGATATGGACCTTCCCGAGGGTTGGAACGACCACACGGCTCGCTACTCGCAGTTGGTGCCCGACACGGTGCTGGCCGCCTACTTTGGCACCGCGCCGAAGATTGAGAACGAAGGCGAACCCTTCGCGACCGTTTCGGCCCACGCCATCGTGCCCACGGAATACCCGAGGGGCGAGGTGTTCGAGGATCTCGACTCATGGGCCGCCGACATGACGGACCCCGTGATGGGTCCCGAGGGGGGAATCCAAACGGCGACCGGCGGCGCCGGCTGGTGGGGCAGCGTCACGGGAGACATTCGCGGCAGGCTGACCACGATTCACGCGATCCACATCTTCCACGGGAACTACGAGCTCATGGTGCTGGTGGAGAGCTACGAGGGAGACGAAGCGGCGGCCGAGCAGTTCATGGAAGCGCTTCAGACGGTCGCGTTCACGGCGCCGGAGCCCGTGGAGGGCCGCCGTGGGGCTCCCGTCAGCGATGACGGGCGCTGGCACAGCTATTGCGACACCTTCAGCGCCGCGCCGCAGCCGGACTGGGCATACACATTCTCGCCCAACCTGGATTCGGCCGGGTGGGAATGCCCCGCTGACTACGACTATCTCGGCGGGTGGGTGGACCTCTCTGGCGACAGCGACGTGCATGTCACTGCGCACTTCGCGACGGGGTTGGATGAGGTGCAGATGCGAGCTGGGGAGTCCGTGCCGTCCGCAGTGGGCGAGACCATGACGTCCCCGGGTGGCTACGAACTCACCTTGACCGAGAACGCCGCCCTGACGACCACGAGCGGTGGGCAGATGACGCGAGCCGTCGCCGATGTGGTCTCGCCAGAGGGCGACGTCATCATTGAGGTTGCTTACTTCGTTCCGCTGGGGCCAGGGGGAACTGCGGTGGTCATCGCGTCGGCGCGGGACGGCGGCGAGTTCGACACGGTGGCTGTCGAGGCTCTTGCCGCATCGATCACCGCAGAGAACCCCTAGTCCTTGCCGCCGTCCCGGCGTCGGCGTCGTTCTTGCTCATTGAGCCACACCCGGAAGTTCGGGTCATCGTCCGGCGCGCGTGGGGGACGGTAGCCACCGCCGCCGTTGCCCGGCGCGCGACGATTGCTGAGCTTGGCGACAATCCACGCGCCAGCGCCAACAAAGGGCGCAAACAGCGCAATCAGCACCCACAGCGTCTTGGGAAGACGGTACGGCTCTTCGTCAGGATGCTGGGCGACGTCCACGATGACATAGACAGTGAGGCCCACGTAGAGGATCATCGGCAGCAGGTATCGCATGGCTTCACAGTAGGAGCCCAGCACGGGCGCGTCCAGCGCGAGAGGCCAGGACAGGCGTCCCGGTCCGGAAAATCGAACCGGTTGCATCGAAAACTTTCGAGCGCGGGGGTTCCCAGGGGGTCGTGAGAGCGCGATCATGGGGTTAGGCTGGGCTCGGCCCAAAGGCCCCACCACGTTCTGGAAGGTCTCCACATGCAGTTCGGTCACTTCGACGATGAAGCCCGCGAATACGTCATTGAGACGCCGCACACGCCGTACCCCTGGATCAACTACTTGGGGTCGCAGGACTTCTTCGGTCTGGTCTCCCACACGGGCGGCGGCTACTGCTTCTACCGCGACGCCAAGATGCGTCGCCTCACGCGCTACCGCTACAACAACGTGCCGATCGACGACGGCGGGCGCTACTTCTCGATCAACGACGGCGGGGACGTGTGGAGCCCCTCGTACCGCCCCTACAAGACCGATCTCGACTTCTTTGAGACCCGCCACGGCATGGGCTACACGCGCATCACCGGTGAGCGCGGCGGCCTGCGCGCGTCGGTGTTGCTCTTTGTGCCCGTCGACATCAATGCCGAGGTGCACCAGGTCACTGTGACCAACACGTCGGACGCCGCGAAGTCTTTCTCGCTCTTCAGCTTCCTTGAGTTCAACCTGTGGAACGCAGAGGACGATCAAACCAACTACCAGCGCAACTTGAGCATCGGCGAGGTGGAGGTCGAGGACGGCGCGATCTATCACAAGACCGAGTACCGGGAGCGCCGCGACCACTACGCGGTGTATGGCGTGAACGCGCCCATCGCTGGCTTCGACACAGACCGAGACACGTACTTGGGCTTCGGCAATGGCTTCGACGAGGCCGCCGTCCCGCACGCTGGCAAGTCTGGTGATTCGATTGCCTCCGGCTGGTACCCGTGCGCGTCGCACCACCTCGAGGTCGAGTTGGCTCCAGGCGAGTCCAAGACGTACACGTTCGTGCTGGGCTACTTGGAGAACGCGCAGGACGACAAGTGGGCCTCGCCTGGCGTCATCAACAAGACGGGCGCCAAGGCGCTGCTGGAACGCTTCGCTACCAACGACGCGACCGATGCAGAGTTCGCCAAGCTCAACGCCTACTGGGACAACCTGCTGGGCTCGTACACCGTCCAGTCCGGCGACGACAAGCTCAACCGGATGGTCAACATCTGGAACCAGTACCAGTGCATGGTGACCTACAACATGTCCCGCTCCGCCTCGTACTTCGAGACCGGCATGGGCCGCGGGATGGGCTTCAGGGACTCCAGTCAGGACCTGCTGGGCTTTGTGCACCTGGTGCCTGAGCGCGCCCGCGAGCGGATCATCGACATCGCGTCCACCCAGTTCGAGGACGGCAGCGCGTACCACCAGTACCAGCCCCTCACCAAGCGAGGCAATCACGCTCTCGGTTCGGGCTTCAACGACGACCCGCTGTGGCTCATCCTGGGAGTTGCCGCCTACATCAAGGAGACGGGCGACTTCGCGATCCTTGACGAGCTGGTGCCTTTCGACAACGACCAGTCCACGGCGGCACCGCTCATGGACCACTTGAAGCGGTCGTTCGACCACCCGCTCAAGAACATGGGCCCACACGGCATACCGTTCATTGGTCGCGCCGACTGGAACGACTGCCTCAACCTCAACTGCTTCTCAACGACGCCAGGCGAGTCGTTCCAGACCACGGAGAACAAGGGTGGTGGGGTCGCGGAGTCGGTGTTCATCGCGGGCATGTTTTGCGCGATCGGCCCCGAGTACGCCGCACTGGCCCGACGCCGCGGCGACGAGGGCGAGGCGGAGCGTGCCGAGTACGCGATCGCACAGATGCGCACGGCGGTCATTGAGCACGGCTGGGACGGCGAGTGGTTCCTGCGTGCCTACGACTTCTATGGCAACAAGGTGGGCTCGAACGAGAACGCAGAAGGCAAGATCTGGATCGAACCCCAAGGCTTCTGCATCATGGGTGGCATCGGCGTTGACGACGGCAAGGCCATCAAGGCCCTAGACGCGTGCCGCGAGCGCCTCAACACCCCGCACGGCATGGTGCTGCAGAACCCCGCGTACACGAGCTACCAGATTGAGCTGGGCGAAGTCTCCACGTACCCGCCCGGGTACAAAGAGAACGGTGGCATCTTCTGTCACAACAACCCATGGGTGATCATCGCGGAAACCGTAGTGGGCCGCGCTGAGTACGCGTGGCAGTACTACAAGCAGATCACTCCCGCGTACCGCGAAGAGATCTCAGAGGTGCACCGCCTCGAGCCGTACGTCTACGCGCAGATGATCGCTGGCAAGGACGCGTCACGCCACGGGGAGGCCAAGAACTCGTGGCTGACCGGAACCGCCTCGTGGAACTTCGTGACCGTCTCGCAATACCTGCTGGGGGTGCGCCCTGACTACGACGGCCTGGTGGTCGACCCGTGCATCGGCGAAGAGGTGGGCGAATACACCGTGCGCCGCCAGATTCGCGGTGCCACGTACGTCATCACCGTGAAGACCACCGGCGCCAAGGGTGCCAAGCTCACCGTCGACGGGAAGGCGATCGAGGGCAACACCGTGCCCTACGCCCCTGCCGGTTCAACCGTGGAGGTCGTGGCTGCTCTGTAGCCGCCCTCCGCCGCGCTTCTGCGCGTGACAATGCCCCGGCCCGTGCCGGGGCATTGTCATGTCGCTATGGGGTCGTCTCGAGGGGGCTACGCCGTGGGGGGTCCTGGCGGTTCGCTCGCCTGGGGCGCAGTCGCGGTGGGCGCGGTCGCCGCAGGCGCCCGACGGGCAATGCGCGATCTCCTCACGCGGATCGCCGCGAGCACCGCAAGGAAGATGAGTGCCATCAGTGCGAGCCAAGGCAGCAGCACCCCGATGACGACCAGCACACCCGTGAGGAAGGTCGCGAGCGCGTCCCAGCCGGACGTCAGGCCGTCCCAGAAGGTCTCGGGCCCGTCGTCCTCGACGATCACGACCGGCTCCGTGGTGAGCGACAGGTCGATGGTCGACATCGACACCTGGTCGTTGAGGCCACGCTGGTGCGCCTCAAGGCTCTCGAGCTCAGCCTGTCGGCCGTCCAACTCGTTCTCGAGCGTGATGATGTCGGAGATGTCCTCGGCCTCTGCCAGCAGGCGTTCGATGCGTTTGGTCGACGCGCGCAGCGTTGAGATCCGGGATTCCAGGTCCGTCACCTCGGTCGTGACGTCGTAGGAGTCGGTGCTGTACTGGTCCACCGTGCCCAGTTCGCGCAGGTCGTCGACCACCGCGTCGAGTCGGCTCGAAGGGATCCGCAGCGTCAGCGAGGCCGAGCCGCCGTAGCTCTCATCGGGAGCGGTCTCGCTGCGCGCGTCGATGCGTCCGCCCGCGTTCTTGACGATGCCCGCCGCCCTGTCCGCAGCCACGATCGGATCCTCAACCGTCATGTACAGGGTGCCCGTGATGATCACGGCGCGGTCGGCAGTCGACCGCTGGGTGCCCTCTGCGGACTCCTCATCGGAGAAGGCCGGAGCGTCGGCTCCACCGTCCGCGAACCCGGCGTCGGCGACCCCTGGCTCGCCGTACGAGGAGTCGGCCCCGGAGGAGCAACCAGTCAGCATCGCGGCAGCGGCGATGAGTGAGGCGATGACGCCGAGGCGGCGGGCGCCGCGCGGGGCTGCGAGGAGAGGTGTGCTCATGGTGGTCATGCTAGTGAGACGCACGGGGGCCCGCCAACGTTGGGTCTGCCCTCTCGCGTCGACGACGCCATCGAGCGGGACCTGCGCGTTCGGCGCGAGCCGCGAAGCCGAGTGCGGGCGTGTATACGCTGGTACGCACACGTGCCACAGCGCCCTTCAACGCGAGGAGCATCGGTGAGACCGAATCCCGACTACGCCATGACGGACCCCGCGGAGGTCGCGACGCTGCTTCGTGACCACCCGTGGTGCACCATCGTCTCGCACGTGCCCGGCCGCGGCATCGTTGCCTCGCACTACCCGGTCTTGGTGGACGACGACGCTGAAGGGCTTGCCGTGTTCAGTCACGTGGGCAAGCCGGATCAGGATCTGCACGAGCTCGGCCAGCACGAACTCACGATCATCGTCGAGGGACCCCAGGGCTACATCTCGCCCGGTTGGTATGGGGTCTCGCCTGCGGTGCCCACCTGGAACTTTGTGGTGGCCCACCTGACGGGCACTCCCGTGGTGGTGACTCAGCAGGAGAACCTCCTGCTCATGGATCTGCTCGTCGACTTCTTCGAGAATCAGACGGATCAGCCCACGCGGCTGCACGCGAGCACCGAGAACAGCGAGTACGCGCAGCGTATCGTCCACGGCACGGTGGCGTTCCGCATGAAGGTCGACCGGTTCGAGGCCAAGCGCAAGATGAGCCAAGACAAGCCCGACGCGGTGGTAGCAGGCATTCTTGAGGGCCTGTCGCGCCCGGGACCCTTCCGAAACCCCGCGCTCGCGCACTACATGGAGTCTTTGCGCCGCGCAGGTGACACGCTGGACTGAGACCGCCGTGCAGGGTCGCGGCGCGGCCTTCCGCGCGCGGATCTAGTAAGGGCATGCTAAGAAAAGGGGATGAAGAATTTCGAAGAGGGTCTCGCATTCGTAGCGTTCGTTGGCCTCCTCGCGGTCGGCGGGTGCGGCTCCTCCGATGAGGATCCGGCCACGTCACTCCCCACGGCACCCGAGTCGACCGAGACCGTCGACACGTCCACGCAAGACGCCGAGCCAGCCGAACCAGACGAGCCAGCCGACGCTGGCGCCGAGCCCGCAGACCCCGTGGGCACGGTGACCGTCGCTGGCACCACCTACGAGGTCGAGGGGCGCAGCATTGGCCTTGTTGACGGTGAGTTCGTGACCCTTGATGGCGACTTTGGGATCTGCGAGGCGAACAACCCCGCGTTCCCAGGGGACGCCAACATCCAGGTGAAAGTCGGGGAGTTGGGGGACTTCGGCTTCTCCATCTCAGATGACGTCGCCGAGGCGGACCTCGGCGAGCCCGGACTGCAAGAGGACGCCTCCTCCGTCGACTACGAGCGGACGGGCGACACCATCGTCGGCACGGCCGAGTTCGCCGACGCGGGATCGGTTGAGTTCGACCTCACCTGCAAGTAGCGGCACCCGTCGTCCCCGACCGTCCAGCGTCGTCCGCTCGGAGAGAAGCCGGGTGTATCGAGGGTATGGTGGGACGTTTAGCCCCCTCGATTCCCCAGAAAGAGAAGTGTGCGTGACCATGGCCGCCGATGTCGTGTGGATGACTCCCGCAGCGCTGGAGAAGCTCCAGCTGGAACTGACGGACCTGACATCCGCCGACCGCGAGTTGACCGAGCGGGAGCAGGCCAGGGTCATCGAGTTGAAGAGTCTCGTCAGTCGCGCCGAGGTGACCTCCAAGCCAGACGACGGTCTCGTCGAACCCGGCATGCGCATTGAGGCACGGACGGAGGAGGACGGCTCCGTCTTGGAGTTCGTGTTGGGGTCGCGGGAGTTGCTCGACCTTGACGCCTCGCTCGACGTGTCTGTCTTCTCTCCCGAGTCTCCCATCGGCTCGGCCATCAACGGCTTGCACGTAGGAGACACCGCGGTAGTCCAGGCCCCCAAGGGCTCCGTGACTCTCACGATCTTGAGGGCGACTCCCGTCGCCTGACCACCCCCAGCGCCGTCCACGATCCCGGTCAACTTTTCGGGTCGCGACTTGACGCCCGTCGCGAGAGGTACCCCCATGCCTGCACTTCACGAGCAACTCATCCCCGTCTTCGAGGAAGTGGTGAACCGCAACCCCGGTGAGACGGAGTTTCACCAAGCCGTGCGCGAGGTCTTCGAGAGCCTCGGTCCCGTGGTGGCAAAGCACCCGGAGTATGCCCAATCGTCTGTAATTGGCCGACTGTGTGAGCCGGAGCGCCAGATCATCTTCCGCGTGCCGTGGGTCGACGACGCCGGGCAGGTGCAACTCAATCGCGGCTTCCGCGTTGAGTTCAACTCGGCGCTTGGCCCGTACAAGGGTGGCCTCCGCTTCCATCCGAGCGTCTACCTGGGCATCGTCAAGTTCCTGGGTTTCGAGCAGATCTTCAAGAACTCGCTCACCGGAATGCCGATTGGGGGAGGCAAAGGCGGGTCCGACTTCGACCCCAAGGGCAAGTCGGACGCCGAGGTGATGCGCTTCTGCCAGTCGTTCATGACGGAGCTGTATCGACACATAGGCGAACACACAGACGTCCCGGCGGGGGACACAGGTGTGGGCGCCCGCGAAATCGGCTACCTCTTTGGCCAGTACAAGCGCATCACCAACCGCTACGAGTCCGGGGTGCTCACCGGCAAGGGACTCACGTGGGGCGGCTCGCAGGTGCGCACGGAGGCGACCGGCTACGGCACAGTGTTCTTCGTTCACGAGATGCTGCACGCTGCAGGTGAGTCGATTGAGGGCAGGCGCGTGGTCATCTCAGGCTCCGGCAACGTCGCCATCTACGCGGCAGAGAAGGTGCGTGAACTGGGCGGCACGGTGATCGCCGTCTCTGACTCAGGCGGCTACGTGGTCGAGGAGGGTGGCATCGATCTCGAGTTGGTGAAGGACATCAAGCTCTCGCGGCGTGCCCGCATCGAGAAGTATGCGCAAGAGCGGGGCAACGGTGCGCGCTACGTGACTGGCGGGAGCATCTGGGAGGTGCCGTGTGACGTAGCGCTGCCCTGTGCGACCCAGAATGAGCTCACGGCTAGCGACGCTGCCACGCTGATCCGCAACGGCTGCAAGGTGGTCGCCGAGGGCGCCAACATGCCGTCAACGCCAGACGCGGCACGCGCCTTCCAAGAGGCGGGCCTGCTGTTCGCCCCTGGCAAGGCGGCAAACGCTGGCGGAGTCGCGACCAGCGCGCTCGAGATGCAGCAGAATGCCTCGCGAGACTCGTGGAACTTCGCCTACACCGAGGAGCGGTTGCGCATCATCATGCGAGGCATTCACGACAGATGCCTCACTACGGCCGACGAGTACGGATCTCCTGGCAACTACGTTGCGGGCGCGAACATCGGCGGCTTCACGCGGGTCGCCGACGCGATGCTGGCGTTCGGGGTCGTGTAGCGGCCGCACGCACACGGCGCTACGGCCTTTGGGAGAACCGCTCCAGCAGCTCGCCGTCGCCAGCGACCACCAAGAGGTCATCTGGGCGAATGGTCGTGTCACGCCCCGCGTACTCGAAGTCCTCGCCTGGGGACTTCACGCCGATCACTTGGATGCCGTACTTGTTGCGCAGGTCGAGTTGGTCCAGGCGGAAGTTGTGCGTCTCCTTGGGGGGACGCATCTTCACGATGGTGAAGCCGTCTTCCACCTCGATGTAGTCGAGCATCTTGCCGCCCACGGAGTGCGCGACCCGCGCGCCAGCGTCGGCCTCTGGCAAGACGACGTGGTGGGCGCCGATGCGTTCCAGGATGCGTTGGTGCTCCGCCGTGGTGGCCTTCGCCCAGATCTCCTTGATGCCGATGTCGACGAGGTTGCCGGTGATGAGCACGGACGCCTCAAGTGAGGTGCCGACACCTACGACGGCCGCGCCGAAGTCCTTGGCGCCGATCTGTTCGAGCGCGCGGGGATCTGCGGCGTCGGCCTCGACCACTGGCAGGCGTGCGGACCACCGCTCCACAAGGTCGGGGTCTCTCTCCACCGCGAGTACCTCGACGTCCATGAGGTCGAGGGTGTCCGCCAGTGCAGAGCCGAAGCGGCCTAGCCCAATGACAAGGACGCCTTGGTCTTGAGTCTCGTTAGCCAATGAGGGGCCTCTCCTTGGGGTAGCGCACCACGCGCCGCCGCTTACTCAACGCTAGCGCTGCGACCACGGTCAGCGAGCCGACACGTCCTACATACATCATGACGACGAGGGTGGCCTTCGCGTCCGCCTCTAGCGTCGGCGTGATGCCGGTGCTCAGCCCGCAGGTCGCAAAGGCGGACACGACCTCATACAGGGCCTGGTCCAACTTGATGCCCGTCTGCCACAGGAACACCGTGGTTCCCAGGATCACGACGGCCAAGCTCACCAAGGTGACGGACACCGCGAGGCGCAGGATTTCGGTGCCGATGCGCTTTCCGAAAGCCTCGATGTCGCGGCGGCCACGCGCCTCCGCCCAGATCGCGAGGAGCAGCACGGCCAGCGTCGTCACCCTGATGCCGCCAGCGGTCGACCCTGAACCGCCGCCGATGAACATCAGCACGATCTCGAGTAGCCAGGTTGTCTCGCGGGCCTGTCCGATATCAATAGAGGCAAAGCCCCCCGAGCGTTGATTGATGGACTGGAAGAAGATGTTGCCGATCGTCTCCGCTGTGCTGGCGTGGCCAAGCGTGTTGGGGTTGGTCCACTCGAACAGTGCCAAGAAGGTGGCGGACACCACCGTGAGCCCAGCGATGGTGACGAGCGTGAGCTTGGTGTGCAGGGTCCAGCGGCGGGGGCGGCGCCACTCGCGCAACACGTTCAGGTAGACGGGGAAGCCCAGCGCCCCCACAAAGACACCCAGGCCGATGGGCAAGAGCATCCACAGGTCTCCCGCGTACGGAATGAGGCCGATCGGGTCGGGCACAAAGCCAGCGTTGTTGAACGCGGAGATCGCATAGAACACCGAGTAACCTGCCGACTTACCCAGGCCGTAGTCGAGCGTGAGGAAGCGCGGGAACAGCGCGAGCGCGATGATCGCCTCGGCCGTGGTGGACACGATGACGATGGTTTTCAGGAGCGAGCGCAAGTCGCCAAGTCCGGTGGCGCGCGCCTCGCCCGCCGCGAGAATGCGCTGGGTCAGTCCGAGACGCCTGCTCACGGCAAGTCCCACCAGAGACGCAAGGGTCATGATGCCAAGGCCACCGACTTTGATCCCGATCGCGATGATCGTCAGACCCATAGGGGACCAGTAGGACCCGGTGTCGACAGTGACGAGGCCTGTGACGCAGACGGCACTGGTGGCGGTGAACAGCGCATCGATGAACGGCGCGCGATGCCCATCCACCGTGGCGCCCGGCAGCGACAACAGGCCCGTGAACAGCAGGATGACGGAACCGAACGCCCCCAACGCGATGCGTGCGGGGTGCTGCAAAGCGAGATTGTCGAGCTGGTCGCCGACCCATTCGCGCGTCGTCCGCTGGCTGGCCATCCCACTCCTTTCCCGTCTGTCCCGTGTGCAGTGGGTGCCGCTGGGGGACACCAGCACCTACTGTGGCACGCGAACGCGCCCGCCTTGATAGTCATCGGCACTTTTGGTCTTCTTCACAACGGTGCAGGCAACCCCTACAGTGGGAGAGGCATTCAGCCGATAGAACCGGCGAGTGCATCAAAGGAGACTTGGGTTGTCTGAGAACACGTCGCTGCGCTTCCTCACGGTTGCGGAGGTTGCCGACATGTGCCGGGTATCGCGCATGACCGTGTACCGATGGGTACACAACGGAGACCTGCCCGCAGTGCGGTTCGGGAAATCCTTCCGAGTGCCCCAAGCGGCGGCGGAAGAGTTCGTCGAGCGCGCGGCCATCACGTCCGATCTGGACCAGGATGGCGGTTCGGGCGTCACGGCTGTAGGCTAAGACACCGTGTCACGCGCCCGTCGCGTGCCTCCGCCAGCCGCAAGCATCCGAACAAGGTAGGTTCCGTGGGTTCCGTCATCAAGAAGCGTCGCAAGCGCATGTCGAAGAAGAAGCACCGCAAGCTGCTTCGCAAGACTCGCCACCAGCGCCGCAACAAGAAGTAGGCGCTGTCAACGCTGAGCCCGTGCCCGTCGAGGGTGCGGGCTTTGTCGTGTCCGCACCCGCGGAGCCTGCCTACACAGCGTCGTCAGCTACCGCGCCGCGGCGCCTCTTGAGCGCCCGCAAAGGCGTGAGCAGCGTGTGCCCGATGCCTCGCAGCACCTTCATCGTGATCCACACAAAGCCAGTGAGGCTCGATCGCACGATCGAGCGCCGACCCTGAGGGTTGCGTCCCCGGAATTCCTGGATGGGCCACCCATTCCGTTTGGCGTGGCGTCGCAAGCGCGAGTCGGGGTTGATGGCGCAGCCGTGACCCACCGCGCCCAGCATCGGCGCGTCGTTCATGGAGTCGCCGTAGGCGAAGCACCGCGACAGGTCGAGCTCCTTGCGAGCGGCCAGTTCGCGCACGGCGACGGCCTTGGCCTCTCCGTGCATCATGTCGCCCACGAGCCGCCCCGTGTAGAGGCCTCCCTTGTGCTCCGCGATCGTGCCAAGCGCCCCTGTGGCGTTGAGGCGACGCGCAATGAGACGCCCGATCTCCACTGGCGAGGCGGTCACAAACCACACCTCGTGGCCCTGGGCGCGGTGCTCGTCGATGAGCGCCTTGGTGCCGGGGAAGATGCGCATGGCGAGGATTTCGTCGTAGACCTCTTCGCCGATTGCGGCCATCTCGGCCACCGACCAGCCCTTGATGATCGATAGCGCCTCACTGCGCACCGACGTCATCTGTTCCTGCGACTCGCCAAACACCACATACTTGAGCTGTTCCCAGCCAAACCGGATCAGATCGCGGTTGCGAAAGTAGCCCCGTTGCTTGAGACCGCGCGCGATGTGGAAGGCACTGGCGCCGCGGATGATCGTGTTGTCCACGTCAAAGAATGCGGCGACAGGGTTCGGCGCGACCGGCTCCTGACGCGTCATGAGGCCAGCCTAACTGCGTACGGAGCGGTCGCGAGCCCCAGTTCCGAAGGACCGCGCCCCCGGTGGCGTGACCGCGCAGAATGTGCGCTGGCAGCCCGCAGGTTTCGTCCAGAGCCAAGTCGGCCTAGTGTTGCGGTGTGAATGAGCGCGTCGTGCTGTACACCCGCAAGGGCTGCCATCTGTGTGACAACGCCAGGCAACTCGTGCTTGAGGTGTGCGCCGAAAACGGTGTGGCGTGGCGGGAGGTCGACATCGACACCGACCCGGCAGTGCGCGCGCGACTGAGCGACCTGACTCCCGTGGTCGAGGTCGACGGCGTGCAAGTGGGGTACTGGCGAATCCGTCCGGAACTGGTGCGCCTCGCGCTCGACACGAACCCTGGCGTGGTGGGGGGATAATAGGCAGATGCCGACAGTCCACCTTGTGCGTCACGGTCATGTACACAACCCGGATGGCGTGCTGTACGGTCGCCTGCCGTCGTTTCGCCTGTCAGACACCGGGCGCCAGATGGCGGACGCCGTCACGGAGTACTTGGTCGAGACCGGGCTGCCAGTGTCCAGGGTGATCGCGTCTCCACTGCAACGCGCTCAAGAGACCGCCGCTCCCATCGCCCGCGCCTTCGGCCTGGATGTAGACACCGAGCCGCGCATCATCGAGGCAGGCAACGACTACGAGGGCGCGCCCCTGCAGTCGGGTGTCAAGGACTTCATTCACCCGCGCAATTGGTGGAAGCTTCGCAACCCCTGGCGGCCGTCGTGGGGGGAGCCGTATCAGGATCAGGCCGAACGCATGTGGGCGGCCATTCACGACGCCGCCGCTGCCACTCCTGAGGGCGACACCGTCATGGTCAGCCACCAGTTGCCGATCTGGGTGACGCGCACGGCGTTCGAGCGACGTAGCTTCCTCCACGATCCCCGCAAGCGGCAGTGCGCCCTGGCCTCTCTGACGTCGTTCCGCTTTGAGAACGGCACACCGGTCGAGATGACGTACGCCACCCCCGCCGCTCACATCAAGGCGCCCAAGTGACCAGGCGGGCCAGGCTGGCGGTGCTGCTCGCGGTGGTGGTGGCGATCGCGTTGTGGCTTACCGCGTGTGCCCCGCCTGACGCGGACACGTCGCCCGGCTACGTCTCTGGTGACGGCGCCGTCACCGAGTGGGCCGTCGGGGAGCGGCCGGGCCCCCTCGAACTGACCGGTACCGGCATCGATGGCTCCGCCCTGGACGTCACCGACTATCGCGGCGAGGTGGTCGTGGTGACCACCTGGTACGCCACGTGCCCCCCATGCCGCGCAGAGGCTCCAGACCTGGTCGAGCTCGACGCGGTCGACGGGGTGAGCGTGCTGGGCGTCAACGTCCGCGACGACGCCGACACGGCCAAGGCGTTCGAACGCACCTTCGGCGTCGAGTACCCCTCGCTCAACGGCGCCGACGGAACCGCAATCGCCCAACTTCAGGGCCTCGTGGCGGTGCGCGCCGTGCCGACCGCGCTGATTCTGGACCCGGACGGCTACGTGGCAGCCCGCGCCGTCGGCCGGATTGAGCCCTCGACGCTGCGAGCGCTCGTGGACGCCGCGTCTGGCGGCGACGCCGACGCGCCCACGGACGGCGCGGAGGCTCCCGAGTGATCGCAGGCCTGGGCGGCACCTTCGCGGACACCGTGCTCACGGGATCGCTGCTCTTGGCGCTCCCGGTGGCGCTTGTCGCTGGCGTGGTCAGTTTTGTGAGTCCGTGCGTGGTTCCCCTAGTGCCCGGCTACTTGGGCTACGTCTCGTCGATGGCTGGCGCGGGCACGCCGGGCCGCAACTCGCGGCCCAGGCTGGTGCTGGGCGTACTGCTCTTTGTGCTCGGGTTCACCGCCGTGTTCGTGGTGCTCGGGGTGGCTTTCGCGTCGCTCGGCGCACAAGTGGAAGGGCAGCTCGACGTCATCACCCGCATCTTGGGCGTGCTGGTAGTGGTGATGGGCCTCGTCTTTCTCGGCTCGGTGCCGTTCATGCAGCGCGAGCGGCGCATCCACCTGTCCCCCAAGGCCGGACTGTGGGGGGCGCCGCTCCTGGGCGTCGTGTTCGGGCTCGGCTGGACCCCGTGCATCGGCCCCACCCTGGCCGCCGTGCTGACCCTGTCCCTCAGCGAGGCGACGGCCGCTCGGGGCGTGATCCTGGCGGTCGTGTACTCGCTGGGGCTGGGGCTGCCGTTCATCGCACTCGCGGTGTGGATGGAGCGTTCGCAGGCCGTGCTCGCATGGTTGCGGCGGCATCGGCTGGCGCTCATGCGCGTCGGCGGCGGCATGTTGATCGTGCTTGGTCTGCTGCTGGTGACGGGGCTGTGGACGCTACTCACGGGTGAGATGCAGGGGTGGATTGACGGGTTCTGGGTAGCCGTATGAGCGACGCGTCCCGCCCCGTAGAACCCGAGGCGCCAGAGCAGCCCAAGCGCTTCTCCGTCGACAACTACGCGTACCCGCAGGCCCCACGGCTCGGTGTGCGCGGGTGGCTGCGCTGGGGCTGGCGCCAAGTCACCTCGATGCGCCTTGCGCTGGTGTTGCTGCTGCTCCTTGGCCTCGCGGCGATTCCCGGCTCGCTGCTCCCCCAGTGGCCGCAAGACGCGGCCAAGACGCAGTCCTTTGTTGACAACAACCCCTTCTGGGGGCCGGTGCTGGACGGCGTGGGGATGCTGGACGTCTTCGGCTCGGCCTGGTTCACGTCCATCTACGTGTTGCTGTTCGCGTCGCTGGTCGGCTGCATCGTGCCCCGTGCGATCACCCACGGCAAGGCCGCCCGCACGGCAGTGGCCGCCGCTCCCCGCTCGCTTGCGCGCTACGACGGGCGCCTCGAGGACTCCTCGCCGCTGACCGCCTCCCACGCGGCCGACGCTGTGGTCGCCTGGGGCCGCGGAAGGGGCGTCGGCCGTCTGGTGGGCTACCGCTCCCGCGTGGACGAGCGCACCGCCCGCGACGGCACGCCCCAGCTGGCGGTGGCTCTCGAGCAGGGTGCTCTGCGCGAGTGGGGGAACTTGCTGTTCCACACGGCGCTCGTCGGGGTGTTGTTCTCGATGGCGTTCGGTGCCGCGTACACCTACCGAGGTCAGGCCGTGCTGGTCGAGGGGCAGACCTTCACCAATGCGGTGGTCGCATACGACTCCTTCGAATCCGGTCGGCTGTTCGACCCGGCGTGGCTCGACCCGTTCACGCTGCGCCTCGACCAGTTCGAGTCGTCGTTTGATGCGGCGGGGCGTCCTGTGTCGTTCCGGGCCGACGTGACGGTGACGAGGCCAGGCGACGCGGCCTTCACCGACAGCATCCGCGTCAACCACCCGCTCGAGGTCGAGGGCGGCAAGATCTACCTCCAGGGCAACGGCTACGCGCCGTCGTTCACGGTGAAGGACGCCGACGGCAACATCGCCTTCTCCGGCGCCGTCCCCTTCTTGCCTCAAGACGGTGCCTACACGTCCACGGGCGTTGTCAAGGTGCCGGACGTCACCAGCGGGGAGCAGCTCGGGTTCCGCGCCACGCTCTACCCGTCAGCGGCCCCCACGGCCGACGGCAACATCGTCTCCGTGAACCCGCAGCCCACCAACCCCGTCATCCTGCTCACGGCGTACACCGGCGACCTGGGGCTCGACACCGGCATCCCGCAGAACGTCTATCAATTGGACGAGTCCCAACTCAGCCCCGTGCGCGGGGACGACGGCCTGCCCTTGGTAGTAGACCTGCGGCCGGGCGACACCATCACGCTTCCCGACGGCCTCGGCACGGTCACATGGGAGTCGCTGCCACGGTTCGTGGCGCTCGACCTGCGCGCCGACCCATCCCTGCCGTGGATCCTTGCCACGTCGCTCGCGTCACTACTGGGCATCGGCATCTCACTGTTCTCTCCGCGTCGGCGGCTGTGGCTGATTCTCACCGCCGGTGACGGAGAACGTACACTCGTGGAAGCCGCAGCGCTCGCGCCCCCGCACGACGAGGCGGCCACCCGCGCACTCGCGAGCGCCCTGGCAGTTGCCACGGGAAGGCCCGCGCCCCGTCCCCGTGCGCGCCAGGAGGACTAGTGAACGTGACCGACCTCAGCCTGATGTCGCTGTGGACCGCTTCCACCCTGTACGCGATCGCCATGGTCGCGTACTCCGTGCGGCTGTCCCGCGTGGCAGAGCAGCGCATGAACGCGCGCCAGGCCGCCTTGGTGGACGCCGGAGCGGCCTCGGCAGGCGACGCCGACGCGGCTCCGCCCGATCCTGCCGTGG
>NZ_JADQBF010000020.1 GCF_016278775.1 Demequina sp.
TGGGAATGGTCGCGGTGCTGCTGTGGCGGTTCGGATCCTGGTTGGTACGGCTAGCCCGGGGTCGGCGCCAGTCGCCGACGACCGGGCGGACCTAGTCTGCTACTCCGCGAAGCTTGATCGCTCGATACGCGAGCTGCACCATCGTCACTGTGAGTAGCACGGAGAAGAGCAGACCAGAGACGCGCGGGTTGATGTGGTAGGCGACCACCACACCAAGGAGTGACGCCGCCGACGCGGCAAAGCCCACCACAAGACCATCGCCTACCCGGACAAGGCGGGCGCGCATGTTCGCGGCCGAGCCCGTGATCGCGGCGGGAATCATCGCGGCGAGCGAGGTGCCCTTCGCCAGCAGGTCCGATGCGCCGAAGCCCCCCATCAGAATCGGCACCACGATCACGCCGCCGCCGATGCCGAACAGGCCGGACGCGACGCCCATCAGCACCCCTACCAACAGCAGGATCGTGCCGGACACCATCGTCAGGGAGATCTCCGCATCACGTGAGGGAATGTCGATGAGCGTCTCTACGGCCGCCAACCCCAGCAACCCGACGAACATCCACCGGAGCACCCCGATGGGCACCCGGCGGAGCAGGCGCGTGCCAATGAGTGCGCCGCCGATGCCGCCCACCGCCACGAGCCCGCCGACGATGATCGCCACGTGACCCCCGAACCCGTAGGCCACGGATCCGACGATCGCGGTCGGAACGATCGCCACGAGCGATGTTGCCGCCGCGCGACGCTGGTCCATGCCCAACAGCCAGATCAGGAGCGGCACCATGACGGCGCCGCCGCCAACGCCGAACACTCCCGACAACAATCCACCGAGAATCCCCACAATGAGGAGCAAGAGCCAGCGCGGGGCCCATCGCGGCGCATGGGGCATGCCAGATCTCACTTTCCATGGTGCGGTGGTCGCGACCGGGGGTCGCGGCAAGAATGGTGTCGTCTAGTCCAAGTATCTGTCTACCAGCGCTGGCACGGCCAGGTCGATGGGCCCGCGGATCACCTCGGTCGCGTGGCGATCGTAGTCGGTGGGCTCGGCGTTGACGATGATGAGGTTGGCGCCCGACTCCACGGCCAGGTCCGCGAGGCTCGCCACCGGGTAGACCGACAGGCTGGTGCCGATCGCGATGAACACGTCGCACGTGGTGGCGGCGTGGACCGCCCGGTCGATCGCCTCGGCTGGCAGTTGCTCGCCAAAGTAGACGATGTCGGGCTTGAGGATTCCCCCGCAGTCTGCGCAGGCCGGGTCTGGGCTGGCCGCCAACCCGGCGACGACGTCGGCCGTTGGCTGGCTCTTGCCGCACCTCATGCAGGACGTGGTGCGCAGCGTGCCATGCATCTCGACCACTTGGCCTGCCGGGAGCCCGCCCGCCTGGTGAAGCCCGTCGAAGTTCTGGGTGAGGACCACGTCAAGGAGGCCAGCGTCGGCGAGGCGGGCGAGCGCCACGTGGGCGATGCTCGGCGTGGACCCCCACGCCGGGTGGTCCCGCCAGTCGCGCCACCCTGCGACGCGGACCTCTTTGTCGCGCACGAAGTCGTCGATCTCGAGCAGGCGGACTCGCTCTGGATTGAGGGTCCACACCCCCGCTGGGCCGCGAAAGTCGGGGATGCCGGAGCCGGTCGAGATGCCAGCGCCCGTCAGGACGGCGATGCGGGGGCTAGGCATGCTGCGAGCCTACGCGGCGGCCGAGCTGGGGCTCCCTTCCCGCGAAAGCGCGAGGCGTCGAGTCCCCTTAGGATTGCGGGACGGGCCTCTAGCTCAGTTGGTAGAGCAGCGGACTTTTAATCCGCGGGTCGTGGGTTCGAGCCCCACGGGGCCCACGTTGGCGATCACCGCAAAGTGCCCCCGCATGCGGTTCGAGATGCTACTCGTGCTCCGGGAGCCGCGGCGCGCTCAAGCCAGTGTCGCGTCCTATCAGCGCCGCGCGCGTGACGGCGGCCGCCCCATAGCGGTTGCGAACGGCATCGAGCGCCGAGTCGATGCGCGCGCCGTCATGCCAATCCAGGGGGAGCTCGGGCTGGACGTCACCGGACCGCACCAAACCCGCGAGCGAGACACCGACGAGTGTCACGCCGCGCTCGGAGACTTCGGGCGCCACGCTCGTCAGCAACGTGTGCGCGGCACCGAGCAGCACCTCCGTGCGATCGGTGGGGGCTCCCAGCGTCCGCGAACGCGTCGCATTCGTGTAGTCGCCGAAGCGCACGCGGACCGTGACGGTGGAACACGAGGTCTCTCGCTCGCGCAGTCGCTTCGCGAGCCCGTCCATGATCTGGGTGACGATGAGCGCAAGTTCATCGATAGTGCGCGGACGGTTGCCCAGCGCGCGCTGCGAGCCGATCGAACTGTGCCGCTTGGTGTCCTCCACTGGTCGCGGATCTCGCAGTCTCGCGAGGGCGTGCAGTTGCGCGCCCGCCGCTTTGCCCAAGAGGAGTTCCGCCATTTCAGCCTCCAACTCCGCCAGTTGCCCGACCGTATGGATGCCTCGTGAGTGCAGCTTCTGAGCGGTCACGGCCCCGACACCCCAGAGGCGTTCCACCGGCAGCGGATGGAGGAAGGCCTCTTCGCAGTCGGGTTCCACGACCAGCAGCCCGTCGGGTTTGCTGACGGCGCTCGCGACCTTTGCAAGGAACTTGGTGCGCGCGACGCCCACCGAGATCGCGAGCCCCACTTCGGTCCGGACCCGCTCCCGCAGCCGCACGGCAATCTCTTCGGGAGTGCCGGCGATGTGACGCAGCCCGCCTACCTCGAGGAAGGCCTCATCGATGGACAGGCCCTCCACGTGCGGCGTCGTGTCGTGAAAGATCGCGAAAACGGCGCGGCTTGCCGCAGAGTAGGCCTCCATCCGGGGCGCGACCACGACGGCCTCGGGACACAACGCGCGCGCCCTCGAGGTTGCCATCGCTGTGCGCACTCCACGGGCCTTCGCCTCGTAGCTCGCGGCCGCGACCACGCCAGCGCCGGCGATCAGGGGACGTCCCCGCAGCGACGGCGTGTCTCGCTGTTCTACAGAGGCGT
>NZ_JADQBF010000030.1 GCF_016278775.1 Demequina sp.
ATGCGCTCACGCGCGCGACCGTTCTCGCGGCGAACTATCCGTTCGCCACGATCGAGCCGAACGTGGGGGTGGTGCCGCTGCCTGACCCGCGGCTGAACACTCTCGCGGGCATCTTTGGCTCGGAGCGGATTCTGCCAGCGACCGTGTCTTTCGTCGACATCGCCGGGATCGTCAAAGGGGCCTCGGAGGGCGAGGGGCTGGGCAACGCCTTCCTAGCCAACATCCGCGAGGCCGATGCGATCTGCCAGGTCACCCGCGCGTTCGCGGACCCAGACGTAATGCACGTGGACGGCAAGGTGGACGCCGCGAGCGATATCGAGACCATCAACACGGAACTGATTCTCGCGGACCTGCAGACCGTGGATAGGGCGATGGTGAGGCTCGAGAAGGAGGTCCGCGTCAAGAAGGCGGACCCCACGTTCCTCACGGCGGTACAGACCGCGAAGCAGATTCTCGAGTCCGGCACCGCCATTAGCGCGGGGGCCAAGGCGGCGGGCCTTGACCCGGCCGACGTGCGCGACCTCAACCTGCTGACCGCGAAGCCATTCATCTACGTCTTCAACACGGACGAGGCAGGGCTGGTGGACGAGGACAAGAAGGCCGCGCTGGCGGCGCAAGTGGCGCCGGCCGCGGCTATCTTCCTTGATGCCAAGTTCGAGTCAGAGCTGGTGGACCTCACCGAGGACGAGGCGCGCGAGATGCTCGAGGCGAATGGTCAGGACGAATCGGGCCTTGACCAGCTGGCGCACGTGGGCTTCGACACCCTCGGCCTGCAGACGTACCTGACCGCTGGGCCCAAGGAGTCGCGCGCGTGGACCATCCGCAAGGGCGCGACCGCCCCTGAGGCGGCTGGCGTGATCCACACGGACTTCCAGAAGGGCTTCATCAAGGCAGAGGTGGTGCACTTCGAGGACCTGGTCGAGGCCGGCTCGATGGCGGCCGCGAAGGCTGCAGGCAAGGTGCGCATCGAGGGCAAGGACTACGTGATGCACGACGGAGACGTGACGGAGTTCCGCTTCAACGTCTGAAGCCGCGCTCTGCTGATGGAGGTAGTCAGCTGACTCGGGTGAGCCGCGTCACCTCTGTGCCGTCGGTGAACTCGATCACCTGTGTCGCGGTGAACCGGCGAGGGTGGAACTCGCTTGCGAACAGGTGGATTCCGGCACCGGCGATGACGGGATAGCGCTTCAGCAGGATCTCGTCGATCTCGGGTAGGACGGAGCCTGCCAGTGTGCCTCCGCCACAGAGCCAGATGCTCTTGTCGGACGGTTGCTCTTTGAGTCGTTGCACTGTCTCCAGCGGTTCGCCGCTTTCGATGCGCGCGGGGGTGTCGGTCAGCTGGAGAGTGCGTGAAACCACGTGTTGACGCAGATGGGCGTAGGGGTTGGTCGTGGGGACGGCGAACGCGGGCTCGAAGGTGCGTCGGCCCATGACGACGGTGTCGAAGACTCGGTTCTCCCGGTGGTCGATGTTGAGCTGACGCCGAATGTGCGTGGGCAGTGTCTCTGGGTAGTGATCAACCATCCACGAGACGAGTTCGTCGGTGACCGGGAAGAAGTCGGTCTCACCGTGGGAGCCTGCGATGTAGCCGTCGAGCGTCGTGCCGACGAAGTAGACGAGTGTGCGCATGAGGGCACCTTCCTGGTTTCTGTTCGTGCGTTGCTCCCGGTCGCGGGGCCTGGCGGAGTCACTCTTCAGGGGCGGGTGCCGCGCGGCGACGGACCTGCGCAGCGCCGCCGACGGACTCAAGCAGGTGGGCGAGAGTCTCGGCAGTCGCGCGGAGACGGTCCTCGCCGACGATCCGTGCCAATTCCGCGTTCAACTCTTCGCGCGCGTGGCGGCTGTCTGCAATGAGTGCGTTGCCGTGGGGTGTGAGGCAGACGCGACGAACTCGGCTGTCTGTGTCATCCGGGCGTCGTGTGACGTAGCCGAGCTGTTCGAGCTCACGCACCTGGGTCGACGCACGCTGTTGCGTCACTCCCATCCCTTTGGCCAGTTCCGTGACCGTCGGTTGCCCGTCGATCAGATGCTGGAGCACGTAGCCATGGGAGATGCGCACCCCTGGGTGCCCGAGGGTCTTTGTCGCGTCGAGCAGATACCGATTCGCAGCCGACCCGGTGAGCCAGGCGAGGGTGGCAATGTCGATGTCTGCGGGGTCTACGGGTGCCATGCGGGCAGTCTAGCGCAAAGCACAACCCAAGTTGTACAATAATGATTGTGGAAGTAGGATGCTTCGTATGACGAACCACAGCCCCCTCGCCGTCGTGCGTGAACTCCACAGAGCACTCGAAGACAACCGGAGCGGGGAGAGCCTTCGTAGCCTCTTCCATGCGGATGCCACGGTGGTCGAGCATCCGAATGCGCTGAAGCCGAACGGCGATATCGTCGACGTGGAGCAGTTGATCGCTGCGTCGTCGGCCGGTGCGGAGATGCTGAGTTCGCAGACCTATCACGAGCTCTCTGCAATCGCCGAGGGGGACAGCGCCGCTTTGCGCGTGCGCTGGAACGGTGTGGTGGCCGCCGAAGTTGGTCCGTTCGTGTTGGGGCAGGAACTGACTGCCCACGTGGCGCAGTTCGCGACAGTCGTCGACGGACGGATCGCCCGGTTGGAGACGTACGACTGCTACACGCCGTTCTGACCGATGAGTCAGCGGGGGTGATCTCCTTCTCTTCGTCGGGCCCGAGCGCTACGAGTGCGAATGACGCGGGCCACATTGCGCCGACGTCCAGCGTATCGGCCCGGTTCTTGCCGCCCTTCTCGGCGCGCAACTCCTCCCCGCTGTGGTGGTCCTCGTCTCACTCGCTAGTGCCGGACCTGTGCCGGCGCGAGGCAATCTCCCGCACCGACGGGACCGCTCGACCGGGACTCATCGCCGCGATGTCAGGCGCGTAGTCTCGATGGATGAGTGCTTCCTCGAAACTCGCCGTCGCATTCAGCGACCGCTTCGCCCAGGATCTCCCGGAGATGGGAACGCCCTGGGAGGCGCAGGAAGTTGTCGACCCGAGCCTGCTGGCTCTCAACGAGCCCTTGGCAGACGAATTGGGCCTGGACCCAGCCGTATTGCGCAGTCCTGACGGGCTGCTCTTGATGACCGGCAACCTCGTTCCCGAGGGCGCTGCTCCGGTTGCTCAGGCTTACGCCGGGCACCAGTTCGGCCACTACTCTCCACGACTCGGCGACGGGCGCGCGTTGCTGCTGGGCGAAGTCACCGACAACGAAGGCCGTCTTCGCGACATTCATCTGAAGGGTTCTGGTAGGACACCTTTCGCGCGCGCGGGCGACGGCCAGGCCGTGGTGGGGCCGATGCTGCGCGAGTACGTCCTCAGTGAGGCGATGCACGCCTTGGGGATCCCCACCACGCGGTCCCTCGCGGTCGTGAGTACGGGGAAGACCGTGCTTCGCGAGACTCGGCTGCCAGGAGCCCTCCTGGCACGTGTGGCCAGCAGCCATCTGCGCGTCGGGACCTTTCAATATGCTCGGGCCACCGGTGACCTCGACCTGCTGCGAAGGCTCGCCGACCACGCCATCGTCCGCCACTACCCGGACGCGGCGCAGGCCGAGCACCCCTATCGGGCACTGCTTCGCGGGGTGATCGACGCTCAAGCATCGCTCGTGGCCCGGTGGATGCTCGTCGGCTTCGTCCACGGGGTGATGAACACCGACAACATGACCATCTCAGGCGAGACCATCGACTACGGGCCGTGCGCCTTCATGGAGGCCTACGACCCTGGCGCGGTCTACAGTTCCATCGATCATGCAGGGCGCTATGCCTACGGCAATCAGCCGGTGGTGGCTGAGTGGGATCTTGCCCGCTTCGCGGAGGCGCTGCTTCCGCTTCTCCACGACGATCAGGAGCAAGCAGCGGCCATCGCCACCGAGGCACTCGGCCACTTCTCACGCGAGTACAGCACCCACTGGTCAAGGGGCGCGAAGGCAAAGATCGGGCTGCGCGATGACGTCGAGGACCAGACCGCTTCGGAATTAGTGCAAGACCTGTTGGAACTGCTCCACAGGCACGAGGTCGACTACACGACGCTCTTCCGCAGCCTCAGCGCCGCCGTCTCCGGCGCGCCCGAGCCAGCGCGGGCCCTGTTCGCCGACCCAGCCGCATTCGATGCCTGGATGCGGCGCTGGACTCCGCTCCGACCAGACGCCGAATTGATGAATGAGGTCAACCCGGTCTACATCCCTCGCAACCACCTCGTCGAGGAAGCGCTCACGGCGGCGACAGCAGGAGACCTCGACCCCCTGCATCGGCTGCTCACGGCGGTGACCCACCCGTATGACGAGCGCCCTGGCCTTGAACGTTACGCCGCCGCGGCGCCTGAAGAGTTCGGCGCCTACCGCACCTTCTGCGGAACCTGACCCTGGCCCGCGCGTCGGCGCGTTACGGTGACAAGACTGAGAAGTGAGGGCGCATCGCATGGTGGCAAGAGGACTGCGTAGTGCGGCCATCGGTGCTGTTGTGCTCACAGTCGCACTTGCTGGGTGCTCCATGTTCACGGAACAGAACGTTCCCACGGAGGAGCCATCTCCCAGCCCCACAGTGCCCGCCGAACAGCCTCGTGCGACGGCAGCCACGCGGCCCACACCCGCTGAGCGCACAGACGGCTACGTTGATGTGGGCTACGGGACGAGCATTCCGGCCGGCGGCGCGGGCGACTGCACCGGATCGGCATACATCCACATTGCGAGCGTTGATTGGGAGACAATCGCTGAGCTTGCTCTTCCCGAGAACCTCGTCGACATGGGTCCTCGTCAGTTCGCCGAGGGCGAGGTCGGCTACGACGACCAGGGACGCATCGCGACGTACACGGTGGCACCTGGGGACGTCGACGGTGTGATTGGCGATCGGTTTTGCATCTACAACGGCATAGCGCTCGGGATGCTTAACGGACACAAAGGCTACGAACCAATCCAGCCGGGCGAGGTACTCGTGATCAACCCGGCGGCCGTGCCCGATTTTGAGTACCACAACCCCTACAACTGACCTCGCAGGAGTCAGGGGTCACCAGGCGCTGCATCGGTCGATGGCCCTCCATGAACGCCCGGCCACTCGAGTTCGAACTTGCTCGTGAACTCGCGCACCGCCTGGTCGATGGGGTCGACAAAGCGCAGCGAGCGGGCGACGAGTTGCAAGGGGGCGCCGAAGTCGTCAGGAGCGACGTCCACGACGCTTGGGTAGAGCGAGTCGCCCACGATCGGCAGACCCAAAGACGCCATGTGCAAGCGAAGCTGGTGGGTCTTGCCTGTGGCGGGGGTGAGTCGGTAGCGCGCGAACCGGCCTCTGACCTCGACCAACTCGACGAGCGTAGAGGCATTGGGTTGCCCGTCCACGATCTGCGCCTGGAGGCTGCCGCGGTGCTTCTCGATCCGATTCGAGATGCGTTGCGGGAACTCGAGGTCTGGATCAAAGGCGGCCACGGCGTCGTACGTCTTGTGGGCCCCACCGGACTGGAACACACCGGCATAGGCGCCGCGGTACTCCCGCCGGGTGGTGAACACCAGCACGCCAGCAGTGAGACGGTCCAGCCGGTGCGCGGGAGCAAGTTGCGGCAGGTCCAAGGCGACGCGCATCTTGACGAGCGCCGTCTCCATCACGTGAGCACCACGCGGCGTCGTGGCCAGGAAGTGCGGCTTGTCGACCGCTACGAGACGCTCATTGGCGGCGAGCACCTCGATGGGGAACGGCACAGGGGTCTCAGGAGCGAGCCGTCGGTGAAACCACACGAAGGCGTGGGGCCGGTAGGCCTCCGACTCGCTCCATGGCCGCCCCGCCTGGTCCACGAACTCGCCCGCCTCCAGCATGTCCGCGACGTGCGCTCGGGCAGGGAGGCGGTCCATCAGGAACTCGCGCATGGTCGCCCAGGGGAGTTCGCCGTGTTGGTTGGCGCCAGGCGTGCGCACCCACGCGGCGTCGAGCCCATGGCGCTGAGGCAGCGGTGAACGCGGGGGCATCACGCCACCGGTACACGTCGGCAGGAGGTCACGCCCAGCATCGTACGGACATGTACAGCGCGCGTCGGAAGCGTAGGTAGCCTTGGTGTTCCCCCGCCGTCTGCGGCGCTCATGCAAAGGAGGTCCTTGTGGACACTGAACGCCGTCTGATCAGCTCCGGTTCGCCGTTCGAGCAGTCGATTGGCTACTCGCGGGCGGTCGTCATGGGCCCGTGGGCGTGGGTCAGCGGGACCACGGGCTACGACTACGAGACGATGACCATCTCTGCGGATCCTGCCGAGCAGGCGGAGCAGGCCTTGCAGAATATCTCGAAGGCGCTCGGCGGTGTGGGGATGGGACTCGAGGACGTGGTGCGGGTGCGCTACTTGCTGCCGCGCCGCGAGGATGCGGAGGCATGCTTTCCCGTCTTTGGGCGATGGTTCAAGGGCATTCGCCCGGCGGCGACGATGGAAGTCGTGGGGCTGTTGGACGAGGCAATGCGCATCGAGATTGAAGTCACCGCTTACCGGCCGGAGCACTAGGCCCTAGTCGGCGTCGGCTTGCCGCGCGCGGTAGGCGGCCACCGCAGCACGGTTGGTGCACGTCGTGGAGCAGTACTTGCGGGAACGGTTGCGGGACAGGTCGAACACAACGCCCTCGCAATCGTCGCTCGCGCACCTGTCGAAGCGGCTCATCTCGTCCGCGCGAACAACGTCCACCATCGCCATGGCGGTCTCCACCAAGATGCGTTCGGCCAAGGGGCGGTCGTCCGTGGTCGCGTGAATGTGCCAGTCGACATCGCCGTGGCGCACCAATTGGGGGACTGCGACCTGCTGCTGGAGGATCGCGTTCACCAGCGGCACCGCACCGTCCCGTGTGGCAGTGAACATCACGTGGAGTTGGTGGCGAATTGATCTGACCGGCTGGAGGTCACGCGAGGTGGGGCGACTGCCGGTGTATTCGAACTCATCGAAGAACGCCTCAAGCTCCTCGAGAGTGGTGAGGGTGTCCGGTTCGAGCTCCGAGTTGGCGAGCCGAACGGCGGCTTCAAGAGCCTCCGCCGTGTCACTCGCAAAAACCATGTTGACACATTACCACCGTGGCCATAGTGTCATGTGTCATGACCGCTTTGACCAATGACGCGCCGCCGTCTGCCCTCGCCGGGGGGTTGGGCCTGGCCCTGGCGTCGGCGGCCTCATTTGGGCTTTCTGGGAGCCTCGCAAGGGGCCTCATGGATGCAGGCTGGACCGCGGGAGCGGCCACGCTGGCCCGCGTCGTGATCGCGAGCACCATGCTGTTGCTCCCCGGCATTCTCGCGATGCGGGGCCGGTGGGGCGCGCTGCGGACGGCGTGGCGCACCGTGGTGGCCTACGGAGTCTTCGCGGTCGCTGGCGCACAGCTTTTCTACTTCTTGGCGGTCGGCCACCTCGACGTCGGCATCGCGTTGCTCATCGAGTACACCGCGCCCATCGCGGTGGTGTTGTACCTGTGGGTGCGGCGCGGTCACAAGCCGGGCCCGCTCACGGTGGTGGGCGCCGTCATCGCCGTTTTTGGAATGGTGCTGCTCCTCAACGTGGTTGGCGGTGGCACCGTCAGCCTCGCGGGCGTCGGCTGGGCTTTGGGGGCAATGGTGGGGGCCTCCGTCTACTTCGTTTTGTCGTCCGACACCTCGACTGGCCTGCCCCCGATCGCTCTTGCCACCGGCGGGCTGCTGGTCGCCACCGTCGTGCTGGGGCTCGCCGCGGCGTTGGGCGTCCTGCCTGTCGTGTTCAGCTCTGACACGGTGCGCCTGGTGCCGTTTGACGCCCCATGGTGGTCGGTCGTGCTGGTACTAGGCGCGGTGTCTGCGGCCCTCGCGTACGTTACGGGCATCGCGGGAACCCGCATCCTTGGCGCGAGACTCGCCTCCTTTGTGGCACTCATGGAGGTGGTTGCCGCCGCGGGCTTCGCGTGGCTGCTGCTGGCTCAGTCGCCGCTCCCCATTCAGTGGCTGGGTGCGGGATTGGTGCTCGCAGGCGTCGTGGTGGTCAAGTTGGGCGAGACCGCCCCGATCATCGACGGCGCGGTCCCCGCGATCATCGCCCCGCCAGCGCCAGCGCCCAAGCGCCGCGTCTTGAGCAAGGAACGACGCGCCAAGGTGCCTGTCGACGGCCAGTAGGCGCGCGTCGTCGTCAACCGACAAGCGCGAAGACCAACGCGGCAACCGCTCCCAGCACCAGCGCAAGCCCTCCCGGATCCGGCCTGCGGTTGATCGATGGACCCGCGGGGTCCGGCTCGGCGTCGTGAGCGTCCGTCCACGCCATCCACGCCTCATAAAGCCGACTGCCGGTGGAGTCCGGTAGGCGCTCGCGTTCATCGAGGCGCGCGCGCTCCGCAGCGTCGTTTCCAAAGACACCGGTGCGCGCTCCGCGGGACGCAGGCGCGGCGAAGGCCCCGGCCTTCTTGCCGTCGTCGCCCAGAATCTCGAGCGACCAACGCATGCTGACCTCCCGAATCCGCGCGAACGGCGCCGACGCGGTGTGAAGGATGTTCCTGAAGACAACGCCTTCTTGGGTCACGATCACGGCGGGCCTGAGGTAGACAGCAAGCCCTACGAGGGCGACGCACACACCGAGGCCGACGCCCACACGAGCCCCCGACAAGCCGGAAGCGACGATGTCAGAGACGGCGAAGATGCCGCCGAGACCGACGCAGAGCCAACCCCAGACCAGCGAGCCGCGTGCACGATAGACGTCCATCCCGTCATCGTCGCACAGCAGTGGAGCGGGGCCTCCCTAGACTGGTGGCCATGAAACGAGTCGCTGCGATGATGCTGGCGGCGCTCGCCGTCGTGCCGCTGGCGGGATGCAGCGCGCGGGAGCCGGGAACCCTCACCGTTCCAGGCGACGCCTCGAGCATCCAGCAGGCGGTCGACAAGGCCGTCCCAGGGGATCTGATCCTTGTTGAGCCCGGCACCTACAACGAGGAAGTCGAGATTGACGTCGACGACATCACTATTCGAGGGATGGACCGCAACGGCGTGGTTCTCGATGGCTCAGACACGTTGCGCAATGGCTTCAAGGTGACGTCAGACGGCGTGTCGATCGAGAACCTCACGGTGCACTCCTACCGTCTGAACGGCGTGATCTTCACAGGCTCGGGAGCGGTGGGCCATTTCGAAGAGGAGTATCGCGACGCCCCCCAAGTCAGCGACGACGGCACGGTGCCCCATCTGGAGCGCTTCCGTGTGGCACATGTGACCACGTACAACAACGGGCTGTACGGCATCTACGCCTTCCAGTCGCGCAACGGCGTGGTGGTCGACTCCTACGCCTCCGGCCACCCTGACTCGGGCCTATATGTGGGTCAGTGCGACCCGTGCAACACGGTGGTCGATGGCGTCACAATGGAGAACAACGCGATCGGCTACTACGGCACCAACGCCTCCGGGGATGTGTACGTGGTGCGCTCGACGTTCAGAGGCAACCGCATCGGCATCACCCCCAACTCCCAGCTCCAGGAACTCCTGTCCCCGCAGCGAGAGACGTACGTGGTGGGCAACCTGGTGCTCGACAACGACAACCCCAATACCCCGCCGGTGGCTCGCGGTTTCTACGGTGCTGGCATCGCGGTCGGCGGGGGAGTCAGCAACTACATCGCACGCAACTACGTGGCGGGACACGACGTCTACGGCATCGGCGTGGTCACGCTCAACCCCTTCGAGGCGGAAGGCAACACCATCGTCGGCAACGTGCTGACCGACAACCGCTACGACTTGGTCTACGGGCCCTCATCGCAAGTGGTCACCTCCCACGGCAATTGCTTCGCGGAAAACACGTTCACCACCGCCATCCCCGAAGACATTGAGCAGGCGCTGCCGTGCGATGGCAATGAACACGAGGTGACAGCGGTCGATCTGAAGTACCCCAGGGCTCCTGCCGGCAGCGACTACAGGGACATGGCCGCACCCCCGGCACAACCAGGAATGCCAGGTGACCTCGCGGCGCGCCCAGGGCCGCTGCCAGCACAACCTCAGTACCCCGATCTGGACGCCATCGGCGTGCCGACGCCGTGACCCGGACCCTTCGTCTCGCCGGCACCAAGGCGCTTGCCATGGCGACGCTGACGGTGCTCGCGCTCGCGGCGTGTTCCTCACCCTCGGGACCGCGAGGCGTGACAAGCGAAGAGGCCGACCGTTTGTCGGAGGTGTTCTTCACCAATTTCGACAACGAGGGTGCGCACTTTGTGCTCAACGCCGCCCCCACGCCTGGCACCGCCATGGTGATCGAGGGTGAGGTGGACTTTGTCGAAGCACAGGGCTATGCGGTGGTGTCCGCCACAGGTTCCGACGCACCGGTGCACGGCGTGATCTTCTCGGAGGCCGTCGTGCTGGAGAACATGCCGCAACTCGTGGATCTGGCCGCGACGGCGGGGCAGCAGCCGTTCACGTGGGTGGCACGGCCATTCGACTCCACTGCGTACCAACTCGACTCTTTGCTTGGCGTGCTGTTGGGGTTGTCGGTTCAGCAAAGGGAGAACCCCCTTTTGCTCGAGCAGGCGGGAGTCCAGTGGTTGCGCGAGGACGCCGTCAACGGCGTCGCTGTCGACGTCTTCGAGTTCAGCCCCCAGGTGCGTCTCTGGGTTGAAACGGGCGGCACGAGGCTGCTGCGTTTCGAGGGCAACAGCTCGACGCTCGATCGGCCCATCGTGATCGACCTCAGCGAGCCGGGGCCCGTCACGCTACCCCTGGTTGAGGAGGCCGACGTGGTGCAAGTGGCCGACGTGCAGGATCTCTATGACGCGGTGAGATCAGGTGCCTGAATGACGCACGACGGCACGAGGTTTGGTGAGGCCGCGCAGGCATACGGCGAGGGCCGCCCTGGTTATCCCGCCGCCGCCGTCACGTGGATGCTCGGCAACCAGCCACTCACCGTGCTGGACCTGGGCGCAGGCACTGGCAAACTCACTGTTCAGGTCGCCGCTCAGGGCCACCACGTGGTGGCCGTTGATCCAGACGCGAGCATGCTCGCCGCTTTGAACGAGGCGCTCCCCGACATCGACGCGCGCGTGGGCACGGCAGAGGAGATCCCGCTCCCCGACGCCAGCGTGGATGCAGTGGTGGTAGGCCAGGCGTGGCACTGGGTGGACGTGCCAGCCGCGTCGCGTGAGGTGGCGCGCGTGCTGCGCCCCGGCGGCACGCTCGGACTCGTGTGGAACATCAGAGATGAGTCGGTTCCGTGGGTGGCGGAGCTCACGGAGGCCATTCACGCCTCCGAGGCGGAGAGGCACATCGCCGACGGCGGCCCCAGCGTCGCGGCTCCCCTCGGATCGCTCGAGGCGCGCCAGTTTGCGTGGACGGCGCCTCGCACGCGCGACGCCTTGGTCGCGATGGTGCACTCGCGCAGTTACTACATCGCGGCCGACGCCGAGGGCCGGGCGGCTGTCGACGATCAGGTCGATGGCGTTCTTTCGCGGGTTGTTGCGCTCCAGAATGAGGGCACCGTCGACTTGCCTTATGTCACGCACGCGTACCGGTGCGGGGCCCGGTAGCGCCCGGGCGCCGCGGCCGAAGCCAGCGGTAACGCCGTCCCATTGCCAGCGTCGGCTGGGCTCGGTCGCGGCCTACGAGTGGGAAGACGGGTAGAATGGGGAGGCTCCCTTCTGAGCCCCACCCCTCATCGATGAAAGAAGTCCCTATGTCCGTGCGCTCCGACCTGCGCAACGTCGCCATCGTCGCCCACGTCGACCATGGCAAGACCACTCTTGTCGATGCGATGCTGCGTCAGGGTGGCGCATACGGCGAGCACGCGCACGTCGAAGATCGCGCGATGGACTCCGGCGACCTTGAACGCGAAAAGGGCATCACGATCCTGGCCAAGAACACGGCCATTCGCTACACCGGTGTATCCGCCGGCCCAGAGGGCGTCACCATCAACGTCATCGACACTCCTGGCCACGCCGACTTCGGCGGCGAGGTGGAGCGCGGACTGTCCATGGTCGACGGCGTCGTGCTGTTGGTTGATGCGTCAGAGGGTCCCCTGCCGCAGACCCGCTTTGTGCTGCGCAAGGCGCTCGCGGCGCACTTGCCAGTCATCATCGTCGTCAACAAGGTCGACCGGCCCGACTCCCGCATCGTCGAGGTGGTCAATGAGACTCATGACCTGCTGCTGTCGCTCGCGTCCGACCTTCACGACGACGTGCCCGATCTGGACATCGACGCGCTCCTCGAGGTCCCCGTGGTGTACGCGTCTGCCAAGGCAGGCATCGCGTCCCTGACGCAGCCCGCCGACGGCACTATGCCCGACGGCGACAACCTCTTGCCGCTCTTCGAGACCATCATGGAACGGGTGCCCGCGCCCACGTACGAGGAAGGCGCGCCCCTGCAGGCGCACGTCACCAACCTTGACGCGTCGCCGTTCCTCGGTCGGCTCGCCTTGCTGCGCGTGTTCAATGGCGAGATTCGCAAGGGCCAGATGGTCGCGTGGGCGCGTGCAGACGGCACCATGAAGACGGTGAAGATCACCGAACTACTGGAAACCAAGGGCCTCGAGCGCGTCCCTGCCGAATCCGCAGGGCCTGGCTCCATCGTCGCCGTCGCAGGCATCGAAGACATCACCATCGGCGAGACCCTCACCGACGTGGATGACCCGCGGCCGCTTCCCCTCATCACCGTGGACGACCCCGCCATCTCCATGACAATCGGCATCAACACCTCGCCCTTGGCCGGTCGTGGGAAGGGTCACAAGGTCACCGCCCGCCAGGTGAAGGATCGGCTCGACAAGGAGCTGATTGGCAACGTCTCGATTCGCGTCTTGCCCACCGAACGCCCCGACTCCTGGGAGGTTCAGGGCCGCGGCGAGCTTGCGCTCGCCATTCTGGTGGAGCAAATGCGACGCGAGGGCTTCGAGCTCACGGTGGGCAAGCCTCAGGTGGTCACCCGAGTGGTCGACGGCAAGATCCACGAGCCCATGGAGCACATGACGATCGACGTCCCAGAGGAACACCTCGGCGCGATTACCCAACTGCTGGCCTCCCGCAGGGGGCGCATGGAGTCGATGGCAAACCACGGAACAGGCTGGGTGCGCATGGAGTTCATCGTCCCGGCACGAGGGCTCATCGGCTTCCGTTCCACGTTCCTCACGGATACTCGCGGCACCGGCATCGCCTCATCGATCTCCCATGGCTACGAGCCGTGGACCGGCGCCATCGAGTACCGCTCTTCCGGGTCGCTGGTGGCTGACCGCATGGGCGTGGTGACGACGAACGCCCTCACCTATCTCGACTCGCGCGGCACCTTCTTCGTTGGTCCTACGGAGGACGTCTACGAGGGCATGGTGGTGGGGGAGAATGCCCGGTCGGAGGATATGGACGTCAACATCACCAAAGAGAAGAAGCTCGACAACATCCGCTCGTCGACCAGCGAGAAGTTGGAGAGTCTGAGCCCTCCCCGCCGCCTGACCCTCGAGGAGTCGCTTGAGTTCGCTGGCGACGACGAATGCGTGGAAGTCACGCCTGAGAAGGTGCGCATTCGCAAGGTGATCTTGGATCAGACGGAGCGCGGCCGCGCCGCCTCGCGGGCCAAGCGACAAAACGCGTAGCCGCTCTCGCGCGCGGCGCGGACGAAAAGCGTCGGCCTCGTCGTCGCCTATCCTAATGAGCATGCTGGTGAGGGTCGTATCCGTGGCCGCGCTCGCCCTCTTGGGGGTAGTCGCGGCCACTGTCGGCGTGGGCTCGCACCGCTCGATGGGCTACGGCGGTGTGATCATCGGCATCCTCATGGTCGCCCTGGTGGGAGTTTTCGCCAAGGCGTGGCAGGCGTGGAGTGGCTTTCTCGCCTACGCCATTGCGTGGGGTGTGATGGCGTGGGTGTACTCCTCGACAGGACCTGGGGACTCGACGCTGGTGGCTGACGACGTGCGTGGCGCGTTGTGGCTCCGCGGAGGAACCGTCGCGATAGCCATCGTTGCTGCCGTGCCAAGAAGCGTCTACGTGGGCCGAGATGTCGCGACGTAAGCGGCTCATCCTCGCTCGGGATGTCGCGTCCCTCAACAGGCGCCGTCGCCGACACGGTCACAGGAGCGTTGTCGCGCGCTACGTGACGCAGCCCCGCACGGGTACCCGCGTGGTGCCGACCCGCCGCAGCATGCCGATGCCGCCGATGCCCTTCGTGGCCGCCGCGCCAGAGCGTTCCGCTCTCGAAGAGTTGCGGCTCGACGACATCATTCGACCGCTCGACGATCCGGGGCCAGCTCCAGGGCCACGCAGCGGTCCCCTTGTGACGGTTCCCGTTCCGGCCGAGCTGCTCGCGAAGCCCAAGCCTGAGCCTGAGCCTGCGCCGGAGCCGGAGCCTGAGCCTGAGCCTGAGCCTGAGCCTGAGCCTGAGCCTGAGCCGGAGCCGGAGCCGGAGCCGGAGCCGGAGCCGGAGCCGGAGCCGGAGCCGGAGCCGGAGCCTGAACCGGAGCCGGAGCCTGAACCGGAGCCGGAGCCTGAACCGGAGCCGGAGCCGGAGCCGGAGCCTGAACCCGAGCCTGAGCCTGAGCCTGAGCCTGAGCCGGAGCCTGAGCCGGAGCCTGAGCCGGAGCCTGAGCCCGAGCCATCCACCGCTCCCAAGCGGCACCGTGCCCTCGCGCTGCTTGGCGTCATGGTGGCGGTGCTCCTTGCGGCATACGTGGGCGCGCAGGCGTGGGCTACCCAGTCGGTGCCGTCAGGGGTCACGGTGTTGGACGTCGAATTGGGTGGGCTCTCACACGACGAAGCCAGGGAGGCGCTCGCCGCCAAAGCGAACGAGGTCAACGGGTCTTCCGTGCGCCTGGACGTCGCGGGGATTGCCACGGAGTTCCTCCCCGCCGATGCGGGCCTGCGCATGGACGCGGCGGCGACTCACGACAGGGTCATGGGCTTCACGCTGGACCCCAGACGCCTGCTGGCGCACGTCAACGGAGGGGGCGAGGTCGACCCCGTGGTGCGCGTGGAGCAAGACGAACTCGCCAGCGCGGTCGCGGAGGCCGCCGACTTCCTCGACAGACGCGAGCAATCCGCGCAGGTCACGCTCGAAGGCGCTCAGGTCATCGTCACTGGTGGCACGCCTTCGATAGAAATCGACAGAGAGTCCACGGTGGGCCTCGTTGTCGATGCGTGGCCGGCGACTGCGATCATCGAGCCTGCTGCGCAGGTGGTGTACCCCGAGATTCCTGAAGCCGTAGCCCTGGCGTTCCAGGAAGAGGTCAACGAACAGATGCTCTCTGAGCCGGTGACACTGGTGGGGCCGAACGGCTACATCGAACTTGAACCGGAGCGGTGGGCGCAGTTCGCTCAGGTCGAGACGGACGGCGGCGAACTGAGCCTTGTGGTTGATGGGGAGGCTCTCGCCGCGGATCTGCTGGCCGAGACGCCGGCGCTCAACAACAAGGCGCGCGGCGCGAGCGCGCGGTTCGACGCGGCGCATCAAGTGGTGGTCGAGCGGAGTCAGCCTGGGCGGGCGATCGACACAGCAAAGTTGGGCGAGCGAGTAGTCCATGCCGCTGGTTTGGCGACCCACACGTCGGCGATTCCCTATGAGATCACCTCGGCCGCGCCGGAGGGCGAAGAGTTGCCGGTGGAGGACTTCAAGCAGGTGGTGGCCTCGTTTGACACTCCGCTGACGCGGGACAGGATCCGCACCCGCAACCTGGCCCGAGGCGCAGAGATGGTGACCGGCACCGTGCTCTTGCCAGGGGAGGAGTTCAACCTGTGGGACACACTCAGCCCGATTACCGCCGAAAACGGCTACTACACGTCGGGCATCCTGGTCGAGGGAATCCATACCGAGGGCGTGGGCGGGGGTCTGTCGCAAATGGCGACCACGTCCTACAACGCGGCGTACTTCGCGGGTTACGAGATACTCCAGTTCCGCCCGCACTCCCGTTGGTTTGACCGCTACCCCGCAGGGCGCGAGTCCACGATCTTCGCCGGCTCGATCAACGTGCGCTTCCGCAACGACACCCCATACGCCGCCATTCTCAACTCCTACGTCAAGGACAACCGCATTTACGTGGAGATATGGTCCACCCCCCACTACCGGGTTGAGACATCGAGCAGCGGCAAGTTCAACGTGGTACCCGCGGGTTCGCGCACGGTCAATGACCCGCGGTGCGTGGAGTCGCCACGTGGCCAAAATGGCTTCACGATCACGAACACGCGCACGGTGTACTACCTTGATGGCACGGTGGCCAAGCCGGCAGATCCGTTCACATGGAGATACGTCCCGGACCACGCGGTCATCTGCGGCTGACCGTCGTCAACCCGCTTCGGCCCGGCGATATGATGGGCCTCACCCCGCAAGCTTCAGGAAGGAACCCCTCGTGACGTACGTCATCGCCTTGCCGTGTGTAGACCTCAAGGACAAGGCCTGCATCGACGAGTGTCCTGTCGACTGCATTTACGAGGGCGAGCGGATGCTCTACATCCACCCCGACGAGTGCGTCGACTGCGGAGCGTGCGAGCCGGTATGCCCCGTCGAGGCGATCTACTACGAGGACGACGTTCCTGACAAGTGGTCCGACTACTACGGAGCCAACGTCGAGTTCTTCTCAGAGATCGGTTCGCCAGGCGGTGCCGCGAAGATGGGCCAGATCGCCCACGACCACGACCTCATCAAGGCACTCCCTCCCCAGAACGTGTGAGCCCCGCTCATGGGTTTGAACGCATCGGCGCTCCCCGACTTTCCGTGGGACTCGCTCACGCCTTTCATCGAGCGAGCGTCGGCGCACCCTGACGGCATCGTCAACCTCTCCGTGGGCACGCCGGTCGATCCGACGCCGCTGGTGGTGAGAGACACGCTCGCGAGAGCGGCCGATGCTCCCGGTTACCCGACGGCGCACGGCACGCTGGCGTTGCGGGAGGCGGTCGCGCAATGGTTCGCAAGCCGCCGGGGAGTGCCGGGCGTCGATCCAGCGGGCGTGCTGCCCACGATCGGTTCGAAGGAACTGGTGGCGTTCCTGCCATCGCTGCTCGGTCTCGGTGAGGACGATGTTGTCGTGCATCCCACGGCCGCCTACCCCACGTACGACGTGGGCGCACGGCTCGCGGGGGCCACTCCCTTTCCGGCGGACGATGTTGCCGAGTGGGAAGGCAATCGCGCCGTCAAGCTCGTATGGGTCAACTCTCCGTCCAACCCCACGGGCGCCGTGCTCAGCGTCGCGAACCTGCGCAACACCGTAGAGGCGGCACGGGCGATTGGCGCCGTTGTCGCTTCCGATGAGTGCTACGCCGAGTTGCCGTGGGACGAGCCGTGGGTGAGCGGTGGCGTGCCCTCCGTGTTGGACCCCGCGGTAACTGGCGCGGATCACACGGGACTGTTGGCGCTGTACTCACTTTCCAAGCAGTCAAATCTGGCCGGTTATCGCGCGGCTTTCGCTGCGGGTGACCCCGCGCTCATTGCGGCCTTGCTGGAGACGCGCAAGCACGCGGGCATGATGATGCCAACGCCCGTCCAGGCGGCCATGGTGGCGGCGTTGGCTGACGACGCTCACGTGGTGGCTCAGCGTGAGGTGTACCGAGCTCGCCGGGAGACGTTGTCGGCGGCGCTGCGTGAGGCAGGGTTCTCGATCGACGGGTCCGCCGCTGGGTTGTACCTGTGGTCGTCGAGGGATGAAGACTGTTGGGACACCATCTCGTGGCTGGCCGACCGAGGCATCGTGGCCGCACCTGGGGCTTTCTACGGGCGGGCGGGCACCCGGCACGTGCGGGTCGCACTCACCGCGACCGACGAGCGCATCTCATCTGCGGCCCGTAGGCTCGTCAACAAACAGTAAACTTGTTGCCAAGCGGGGGCCCGTGTCACAGTGGGCGGTGCGCTTCAAAGGAGGAGACATGACGGAGGTCAAGGACGCCCAACTCACGGTGGACGGATCTACTACCGAGTTGCACATTGAACGCGCCTCGATCGGCAACGACGGAATCGCCGTGAGCAACCTGTTGCGCGATACCGGCATGGTCACGGTAGACCCAGGGTTCACGAACACCGCCTCTTGTGAGAGCGCCATCACCTACATCGACGGTGAAAATGGCGTGCTGCGGTATCGCGGCTATCCGATCGAGCAGCTGGCCGAACACTCCACCTTCCTCGAGGTCGCCTACCTGCTCATTCACGGAGAGCTGCCCAGCCAGTCGGAGCTCACCGCCTTCAACAACCGCGTGGCGCGCCATATGCACGTGCACGAGGGCATCAAGACGTTCCTGGGGGCCTTCCCGCGAGACGCGCACCCGATGGCGGTGCTGTCGGGCGCGGTGAGCGCGCTCAGCACCTTCTATCCCGAGTCTGTGGGGCGCGGCGAGTACGAGATCGAGTTGGCGACGGTGCAACTGCTCGCCAAGACGGCTGTCGTGATTTCGTACATGCAGCGCCGCGTCACCGGCGGCGAGCTCATCGAACCTCGACCGGGTGGTCTCTACGTCGACGAGTTCATGCGAGTGGCCTTCTCTGGTCCAGACGGCGAGTTGGATATCGACCCCACCGTGCGTCGCGCTCTAGACCTCTTGCTCATCCTCCACGCCGACCACGAGCAGAATTGTTCGACGTCGACCGTGCGCATTGTTGGCTCGTCTCAGGCGAACATCTACGCCTCGGTGTCTGCGGGCATCGGCGCCCTGTCGGGGCCGCTCCACGGCGGCGCCAACGAGGCGGCGCTGAAGATGTTCGACCAGATCAAGGAATCGGGCGACTCGATCGAGCAGTTCGTGGCCAAGGTCAAGGACAAGGCGGAAGGCGCCCGCTTGATGGGTTTTGGGCACCGCGTGTACAAGTCTCAGGACCCCCGCGGCACCGTCGTCAAGCGGATCGCCGACCAGGTGCTCGATCAGCTCGGCGGAAACAACGAGACGTTCGACATGGCGAAGCGGCTCGAAGAGATCGCGCTGAGCGACGACTACTTCATCGAGCGCAAGCTCTACCCGAACGTCGACTTCTACACGGGCCTGGTCTACTCCGCCATGAAGTTCCCCGTGCCGATGTTCACCCCGCTCTTCGCGCTGGGGCGCATGCCCGGCTGGATCGCGCATTACCGCGAGATGATGAATGACCCTCAGACGAAGATCGGCCGCCCGCGCCAGATCTACACGGGCGTTGTTGAGCGTGACTACGTAGAGATGTCCGAGCGCTAAGGCGTCGCGACCGCCACCTTGATGCCCTCGTAACCGTCCGGCTCATCAGTCGGCTCGACCGATTCGAATGAGCCGTCCATGGCGACCACTACGTCGTCGCCCTCCACCCAGACCACGCCGGTAGCGGACGCTGTGGCGGCGGCCCATGCGGCGAGCGCGGCCCGCGCCGCAGGGGTGTCGACGCCGGGGCGAATTCCCAAAGTCGTCTCGGCCTCGTCCGTGTCAAGCACGTCCACGGCGTTGACCCCGTCCCCAAAGTCGGCGGCAAGCCGGTCGGCGAGCAAGTGGGGGGTCGCGACTGGAGGCCCCGCCACCGAGCACGTCACCACGCCGCCGCCGCCAGTGAAGGCCTGTCCCCATGCCTGCGCCTCGACCTCGTGGTCCGCGTACGCGAGCGGGAACCCCGATCGTTGGACGGCCTGGGCCGCGTCGGTGACCGCCATGTCTTCCCAACCGTCGACGCGCAGTAGCGCTGCGTAGAACGTCTCAGTGGAGTAGTACGGGTCGGTGACCTGCTCGATGGAGCCCCAGCCTTGAGACGGTCGCTGCTGGAAGAGCCCGAGCGAGTCCCGGTCCCCGTGATCCAGGTTGCGCAGGCTGGACTCTTGAATGGCGGTCGCCAGCGCCACGGTGACGCCCGCGTTGTCGAAGCCCAAGCGCGTTCCGACGGCGGCGATCAGTGCCGCGTTGTTCGCCTGCTCCGCTGTGAGCGAGTAGTGGGCCTCGCCTTGTGTGACCGTGCAGCGCTCGGTGGGTGGGCTCGGCTGATCCTCACCCAAGAGGCCCGGTCCCCAGTAGACGGCTGCTGCGCCGACGGCGACAAAGGCGACCGTCGTCACTGCTGCTCCTGTTCGCGACATCGCTAGTTGGCGTGCAGGGCGGCGTTGAGTTCGATGCCGGTGCCCTCGCGAGCTACCACCTCGAGGCCGCCACTGAGCGAGTTGCGGCGGAACAGCAGGTTGTTCTTGCCTGCTAGCTCGCGCGCCTTGACCACCACAGGCTCGCCGTCGTCGTCCGTGGCACCGACGATTCGCACCTTGGATCCTGCCGTCACGTAGAGACCCGATTCGACGATGCAGTCGTCGCCCAAGGGGATTCCGAGCCCGGCGTTGGCTCCCAACAGCGAGCGTTCGCCGATGGTGATGACCTCCTTGCCGCCACCGGAGAGGGTGCCCATGATGGAGGCGCCGCCGCCGATGTCCGAACCGTTGCCGACGGTCACCCCCGCGGAGATGCGCCCCTCGACCATGGAGGTGCCGAGGGTGCCGGCGTTGAAGTTCACAAAGCCTTCGTGCATCACGGTGGTGCCCTCGGCCAGGTGCGCACCCAAGCGAACGCGGTCGGCGTCGGCGATGCGCACGCCAGCGGGCAGTACGTAGTCGACCATGCGGGGGAACTTGTCGACGCCATAGACCGTGAGGTGTTGTCCAAAGGCGCGGAAGCGTCCGCGCGTCGCCTCAAAGCCTTCGATGGCGCACGGCCCCGCGGACGTCCACACCACGTTGGGCAGAATCGCGAAGATGCCGTCGAGGTTGATGCCGTGAGGCCTGACGATCCGGTGGCTCAGGAGGTGGAGCCGCAAGTAGGCGTCGGTCACGGTCTCGGGCGCGTCGTCGGTGTCGATCTCGATCAACAGGAGTTCGGTCGAGATCTGGCGCAAGGGGTCGGAGCGCACCGCGGCCTCGAGTTGCTGGGGAGGGTTCGGCTGCTGGGGAGCCGGGCCCAGTGAGGGTGCGGGGTACCAGGCGTCGAGAGTGTTGCCGCTGCCGTCGAGAGTTGCGAGTCCGTAACCGTGCGCTTTCATGGCGGTAAGCCTACGGCTCCCAGACCTGCACGGTGGTACGAGCGTCCGGCTCGCAGAGTCTGCGCCACCTAGCATGAGGGCATGAAGGCTTGGGACGGTCAGGATGGCTGGGAACCTGCCGAAATTCCTCCGCGGGATGTGGATTGGCCTGTGCGCGCCCCAAAGGCCCGGGATGACGATGAGTCGGACCAGGATCCTGGTCCGGAGGGCTCACCGCGGCCACACGGGGCGAGGTGGGTCGAGTGGGCGTTCTTGGGCTCGTTTCTGTGGATAGCGCTCGCGTGGGTGAGCGAGTTCGTGGTCGAGGTGCACTTCATCCCGATCACCCCCGTCCCGATGCTGTCCTGGATCGTGCTCGTGGTCGCTTCGATCGTGTGGGCGATGCTCCTGTGGCGTTGGCTCACGCGCAGGCCCGGGCGTCACGACCATCTGGATAGGCTGGCCCCATGACGCTTGACGCCGCCGCGCCGGTCGAGGATCTCGCCAGGGCCTTGATCGACATTCCGTCCGTGTCGGGTGACGAGCGCGTCATCGCCGACGCTGTAGAGGCGGCTTTGCGGGGCTGCGGCCACCTTGACGTGACGCGGGTGGGCGACGCGCTCGTGGCTCGCACCACGCTGGGTCTCCCCGAGCGGGTCATCATCGCGGGTCACCTCGACACCGTGCCGATCAAAGACAACGTGCCGTCGCGACTGTCCGATGACGGTCGGGAGGTGATCGGCAGGGGCGCGGTCGACATGAAGTCGGGCGTGGCCGTGCACCTCGCGCTCGCCGTCGAGTTGTCCACACCCACACGCGATGTCACCTGGGTCTTCTATGACAACGAAGAGGTGGAGGCGTCCCGGTCGGGACTCGGACGCATCGTGAGGGAGCGACCCGACCTGCTCGTCGGCGACTTCGCGATCTTAGGGGAGCCCACGTCGGCCGTGATCGAAGGTGGGTGCAACGGCACCGTGCGTTGCGAGGTCACACTGCACGGCAAGGCCGCTCACTCCGCGCGCTCCTGGAAGGGCGTCAACGCCGTCCACCTGGCCGCGCCCCTGCTGACCGCGCTGAGCGAGTACGACGCCGCAAGCGTTGAGGTGGACGGCCTGGTGTATCGCGAGGGCATGAACGCCGTGGGAGTGGCGGGCGGCATTGCGGGCAACGTGATCCCCGACGCGTGCACCGTCACCATCAACTATCGCTTCGCCCCGGGTATCGACGTGTCGGCGGCCAAGCAGCGCGTGAGCGAGTTCGTGGACGCCGCGTACGCGGACGCCGACGTGTCCCGCGACGTGGTGTGGACGGACGAGTCCGCCGCAGCACGCCCGGGGCTCGACGCGCCACTCGCCCAGAGTTTTGTCACCGCCGTCGAGGCCACTGGAGCCGACGCGCCCCGCGCCAAGCTCGGGTGGACCGACGTGGCGCGCTTTGGCGAGTTGGGGATCCCTGCGGTCAACTACGGACCGGGAGACCCAGAGCTCGCTCATGCCTCAGGAGACGCTGAACGCTGCCCCATCGACCACATGCACGCGTGCCACGCCGCGCTCAAGGCATGGTTGACCGCATGACCAGTGACAATCCACCACCGCCCTCAGGAGGACCTGTGAAGGACTACCACCGCGGACCGGTGGTGCTGCGCGGCAAGAACGTGCCCAGCACCACCGCATCGGGTCGCTTGCTGCAAAGCCAGGATGCCCCTGACTGGGTTCATGGCGACCCGTGGCGCGTGCTGCGCATTCAGTCGGAGTTTGTCGAGGGTTTCGGGGCGCTGGCCGAGCTGGGGCCTGCGATTTCCGTCTTCGGCTCATCTCGCTCCAAGCCAGGGGATTCCGAATACGCCATCGCGGAAGAGATCGGCGCCAAACTCGTCGAGGCGGGCTTCGCCTGCATTACGGGCGGCGGTCCCGGCGTCATGGAAGCCGCGAACAAGGGTGCGGCAGAAGCAGGCGGAGTCTCGGTGGGCCTCGGTATCGAACTGCCCTTCGAGCAGGGCGTCAACGAGTATGTCAACCTGGGCCTCAATTTCAGGTACTTCTTTGTGCGCAAGATGATGTTCGTGAAATACGCACAGGGGTTCATCGTGCTCCCCGGAGGCTTCGGAACCTTCGATGAGCTGTTCGAGTCGCTGACGCTCGTCCAGACACGCACCATCACCCGTTTTCCCATCGTCCTGTTTGGACATGCCTACTGGGACGGTTTGATGGACTGGCTTCGTGACGTCGTTGTCGCCGACGGCAAGATCAGCGAGAGTGACCTCGACCTGATCACAGTGACGGACGACATCGACGAGGCCTTGGCGACTGTGGTGCAAACGGTGGAGCCGCACACGGGTAGCGAGTAGCAACGGTTCCGGGCTGGCGGGGAATTAGGGGAACCCCTTCGGCGCCGCGTAGAATAGTGGTGGCGACAAGCACGTGTCGCCCCATCAGCGCAAGGAGTAACCCCGCATGGCTGCTATGAAGCCCCGCACCGGTGACGGCCCCATGGAGGTCGTGAAGGAGGGTCGCGGCTATGTCATGCGCCTGCCACTCGAGGGCGGTGGGCGCTTGGTCGTCGAGATCAACGCCGATGAGGTCAAGTCACTTGGCGACGCCTTGCTGGGCGCGCTGAAGTAGGCCGCGCGGGCGCTTAGGCGTCCACTGAGGCGATCAGGAGCCCGTCGCCCACCGGAACCAGGCATGCCGTGAGGCCCTCCGCTCCGCGCACCGCGCGCACTGCCTCACGGATTGCCGTCGTTTCGGGATCCCGCTGGGTGGGGTCCGCGACGCGGCCGTGGCCGAGTGCGTGAGCCATGACGATGATGCCGCCTGCCCGAGTGAGGCGGACGGCCTGCTCCACATAGTCAGGAAACTCGGTGCGCCTCCCGTCGACTAGCACCAGGTCGTAGCCGGCGTCCGTGAGCCGTGGCAGCACGTCCAAAGCGCGGCCGGTGATGAGGCGCGTGCGCTCGGGAGCGAAGCCGGCGGCAGCGAAGGTGGCGCGCGCACTGCGATGGTGCTCTGGCTCCACATCGATGCTGGTGAGGATGCCGCCAGGGGCCATGCCCCGGACCAGGTACACGCCAGACACTCCCACGCCGGTGCCGATCTCCACGACCGCCCTCGCATTGCAGGCGCGCGCGATCACTGTCAGCGTCGCGCCAGTGCCGGGCGACAAG
Source organism: Demequina sp. (assembly GCF_016278775.1). GTDB lineage: Bacteria > Actinomycetota > Actinomycetes > Actinomycetales > Demequinaceae > Demequina. The sequence continues at coordinate 24,004 of NZ_JADQBF010000030.1, forward strand.
GCATCGACACCCCACTCATCGGCGGCATCGCGCGCGGCAAGCAGAATGTCGTCTTCGCCCGCGAACTCGTCGGCAAACGCCGTCAGAGCAGGGTCGACGGTCATGGCACCTCCTGAACAGATGGTATCCGTCGCGTGGCCGATGGCAGGGGCGGCTCGCGCGTGGGAACATAGGACCATCAGGGAACGTTGGGGAAGCGTGAAGGAGGTCGACGCATGAATTCAGCCGACGCGGCTATTGCTGTCGACGCTCAGGATCTGACGTGGCAAGCCATTGTGGAGCAGCACGCCTCTCGCGTGTACCGCTTGGCGTACCACTTGACGGGAAACCAGCATGATGCGGAAGACCTGACTCAAGACGTGTTTGTGCGCGTCTTCAACTCGTTGTCGCAATACAAGCCGGGTACTTTTGAGGGTTGGCTGCACCGCATCACCACCAACCTGTTCCTTGACCGGATGCGCCGCAAGAGCCGCATCCGCTTCGATTTCATGGCAGACGACGACGCCGCAGTGGCGACGTCAGACAGCTTTGACAGGGAAGAGCGGTCAGGACAACCAGAAGAGGCCTTCGAGATGGCGCACCTTGGCGCCGACATCATCGAGGCCCTTGGCGACCTGCCGCCCGAGTACCGCGCAGCCGTGGTGCTCTCCGACATCGAGGGTCTGTCCTACGAAGAGATCGCGGCCACGCTCGGCATCAAGTTGGGCACCGTCCGATCCCGCTTGTCCCGCGCCCGCGCCCGGCTTCGCGACTCGCTCGCGCATCACGCACCCTCACGGGACGGGCAGTGAAGCCCAAGCACCTCGGTGACACGATTCACGACCTGCTCGACGGCAGGTTGCGGGGCGACCGCGCCTACGTGGCGATGGCTCACCTCGGTGAATGCGAAGAATGCGCTGCCCGCTTTCACGAGCTTCGCGCGGCAAGAGACGCACTGAATAGTTCCCAAGCGGGAATCGACATGCGCTTCGCCGAGCAACTGCTCGACCGCACCAGGATCGCCGAGATCGCCGCCGCCGAACGCCCGGAGAACGCCCGTGCGACACGTCCCCCACGGCGCGGTCCCATGATCAGCGCCGCCGCGCTGATGATCGTCGCCGTGTTGGTCGTCGGCGCCGCCTGGCAAGAGGGCGCTCCACACGACCTGTCGCTCGAGTTCACTGAGCCGCGCAAGCCTGCAGGCACGTCGTCCGTTGCCTATTTCGATCCGCAGAGCATGCGTTCGGGCGCATTGTTGCGCTCGTGGATTCATCCCGACTTCGCGAAGTCTGATCTGATCCCAGTGGATGCGCGAGTCGTCGAGCGTCGTAACGGCCAGCTGGTGCTGGTGGCGAACCTTCTGGCGGAGATGGTGCCGATTACGGTGGTCCAGCAACATGGCAACCTCGCGCCGGCGGTCACGGCGGGCATGCCTCTTGCACGCGTCGACGGCGCACAGGTCTACATCGTCGAGTCGGGTGTCTCCTCGACCTTGGTGTGGCAGACGGGCGACGTTGTCGTGGCGCTGTCTTGCGAGTGCTCTTTGAACACGCTGGAGTCAGCAGCTGCCGAGTTCCCGGCAGGTTCGGACCCCGGCTTCGTTGACCGCGTCTTTGATGGCTTCGAGAGTTTCGCCGACGCGCTCAGTCGCTAGGAGTATTGATGTCCCAGTTGTTTGCTTCTCCTGACGAGCCGCGCCCTGCGAGCGCGGACCCGCAAGGCGCTGTGCGCTCCGACCCCGAGGCCCACGGTTCCACGGAGTCGCCGCAGGCTCACGGCCAGCCAGCCGCGTCGGACGGTGCCGATGTGCCAGGAGACCGAGTCTTCGGTGCCCCGGCACCACGCTCGGAGGCGAGCAGCGAGTACGTCGTCCCCGCAGTCCCTGCTCCCCAGTTGCGACCAGTGCCGCCTCGACGCGGCATCGGCGCCACCGTCGTGATCTCATCCCTGCTTCTCGGCCTGGTAGGCGGCCTGGGCGGTGCGGCCGCTTGGCAAGAGTGGGGTCCTGCCGACTCGTCGGTGACGAATCAGGCCGTGACCCTTCCCGTGTCGTCGTCAAACGGAACCAGTGAGCCCGCAGAGGGCTCCGTGGCGGCCGTGGCCAAGGCTGCTCTGCCCTCCGTGGTGCAGCTCGAGATCAAGACCTCCACGGGTGACTCCACGGGTTCCGGGCTGGTCATTCGATCCGATGGCTACATCCTCACGAACAATCACGTGGTCGAGGGCGCTAGCGATACCGTGCAGGTGCTGTTTAGCGACGGGCAGATGGAGGACGCAGACGTTGTGGGCACGTCCCCCGCCTACGACTTGGCCGTGGTGAAGGTGGATCGTGCCGACCTGGTCCCGCTCGTGCTCGGCGACTCAGACGCCATGGTGGTGGGCGACGCAGTGATCGCCGTGGGTTCCCCACTCGGCCTCGAGTCGACGGTGACGACGGGGATCGTGTCGGCTCAAGACCGCCCGGTCACCACCGGCAGAGGTAACACGGCGTCCTACATGGCGGCCATTCAGACGGACGCCGCGATCAATCCAGGCAACTCTGGCGGCCCGCTGCTGAACATGAACGGCGAGGTGATCGGGATCAACTCTGCCGTTGCGGCACTGCCAGGCGCGACGTCGGCCACTGGCGCTGGGTCGGTGGGGCTCGGCTTCGCCATTCCCTCGAATCAGGCCCGACGCGTCGCCGAAGAACTCATCGCCGACGGCTCGGCAGACGTGCCCGCCATCGGCGCCAACCTGGACTCCACGTACGACGGCAGGGGAGTGAGGGTCGTTGACGCCACACAGACAGGCGGCATCCCCGGCGTAGTCGAGGGCTCCCCCGCAGACCAGGCAGGCATGGTCGGCGGCGACATCATCATCGCCATCGACGGAGTCCCTGTGGCGGACCCCGACACGGCCATCGTGAAGATTCGGACTCATGCTCCCGGTGACGAGGTGACCTTCACCCTTGACCGTGATGGATCAGAGGTAGACGTGACGGTCACCCTCGGCACCCTCGGTTCGCTCGACTACGGAGACGGCACTTCCGGCGACGACGAGTCACAATAGGGGCATGTTCGACATCAACGGGTCAGAGTTCCTGGTGATCGCCGTCATTGCGGTGATTCTGGTGGGGCCCGATCGACTCCCGGAGTACGTGCGTGGTTTGCGGGCGCTCGTGAAGCGGGCGCGTGCGGCGCTGCGCGACGGGCAGAGCGCCTTGAAGTCGGAGTTTGGTGACGATGTCGATTGGCAGCGTCTCGATCCTCGCCAGTACGACCCGCGCACCATCGTGCGCGAGGCTCTCTTCGACGATGACGACGACGACGACGCCACTCCCGCCACGGGAACCGCCGCGGTCGCGGCGGTCGCCACCGGCGCGGTCGGAACGGTGGGGACCGCTGCGGTCGGCTCGCGGCGCGAGAGGCGATCGGCTTCCGGCGAACACGACGCCGTGACAAGCTCCGCAGGGGCGCCCTTCGACGACGAAGCGACGTAGGTTCGACACCGCGCGTCGGCGGCATCCCCAGAGTTTGGAACAATGTCCCCATGACTCAGCGCGTGTTTTCGGGAATGCAACCCACTTCGGACTCTCTTCACCTCGGGAATTTCCTGGGCGCGTTGACGCAATGGGTTGCCCTGCAAGACACTCACCACGCGATCTACTCGGTGGTGGACCTGCACGCTCTCACCGTGTCGCCCGACCGAGATGTGCTCGTGCGTCGCACCCGGGCGACGGCGGCCCAATACCTTGCCGCAGGCGTCGACCCCGACCGCTCCATCCTGTTTGTGCAGTCGCACGTGCCTCAGCACACCGAGCTCACCTGGATTCTGTCGACCTTCACCGGCATGGGTGAGGCTTCGCGCATGACGCAGTTCAAGGACAAGTCGACGAAGGTAGGGGAGTCAGGAACAAACGTCGGGCTCTTCACCTACCCGATCCTCCAGGCCGCGGACATTCTGTTGTACGACACCAACGTTGTTCCGGTTGGCGAGGACCAGCGCCAGCACCTGGAACTGTCGCGCGACCTCGCACAGCGACTCAATTCGCGGCTGGGCGAGGGCACTGCCGTTGTTCCGGAGGTCCACATCGTCAAGGAGGTCGCCAAGATCTTCGACCTCCAGGACCCGACCGCGAAGATGTCAAAGTCGTCGTCGAGCCCCAACGGCGTGATCGACATCCTCGACGATCCCAAGGCGATCACCAAGCGCATCAAGTCTGCAGTGACGGACACCGACACGGTGATCCGCTTCGACCGCGAGCACAAGCCCGGAGTGTCCAACCTGCTGACCATCTACTCGGCCCTCACGGGAAGGCCAGTGGATGACATCGTGGCCGACTATGAAGGCAAGATGTACGGACACCTCAAGGTGGACCTCGCCGACGTGGTGGTCGCGGCTTTGACACCCGTGCGGGAGGCCGCGCTGGAATGGATCGAGTCCCCCGAGCGGTTGGACTCTGTGTTGGCCCAGGGAGCCGAGAAGGCCTCTGCGATCGCCCAAGCCACGCTTGAGCGCATCTACGAGCGCGTGGGCCTGCTACCACTCAAGCATCGCTGACGCATCCAAGGAGGGCCCATGGCGGACACCACGTCCGTGAAGGCGAGGGCCAGGAGCCTGGCCGCCAAAGGCAAACGGCTCAAGTCGCGGTTTGACGAGACTCGAGCGGGTCGCATGATCATGCGCTACGGGGACCACAACGGCAACGTGCTCGCGGGCGGCATTGCGTACTACTCGCTGATATCGATCGCGGCGGGTCTGGTGATCGGCGCGACCTTGATTTCGATGCTCGCCGACTACATCCCAGGAGTGCGCGAGGCGGTCTTCGACGTGTTGTCCAACGCCGTGCCGGGCGTGGTGGGTCAGGGTGAGGACGCACTCGTGTCCGAAAGTGCGAAACTCGCCTCGCCGGTCACTGGCTTGGTGGGACTGTTGGCGCTCCTCGTGGGTGCCAATCGTGCGGCCCGGTTCGTCGGGGGCTTGCGCGCTGGCGTGGTTTCCATGCTTGGCCGCGAGAGCGGCAACCCGTTCCAGGGCAAGTTGCGGGACATTGTCGCCTTGGTGGGCATTGCGCTCATCGCACTGACCGGCGTGGTGGTCCAGGTGATCGCGTCTCGCGCGGCGGATTGGTTCGTGGGGCTCATCGGCGATGGCACTGCGAGCGAGTGGGTGCTTCGGATTCCCGCACTGTTCGTGGGCCTGGTGATCGACATGCTGTTTGTGGCGATGGCAGTCGTGGTGCTCGGACGCGCGCGCGGCCCCAAGCGCACGATCCTGCCCGTGCTATTCGCCGCGGCCGTGGTGATCGGCATCCTGCGGGTGGCCAGTTCTGCGCTTGTGGGCTCTGCGGCAGACAACCCGATCTTGGGCCCGATCGCCGCGGTGATCACGCTGCTGATCTTCGTGGACTTCACGACCCGCGCCATCCTGATGGCCGCGGCGTGGCTGGGCGCGCATCGTGTCAACTCGAGCGACGAGGTCAGCGCTGCAGGGCCAAAGGTGCGAACGCGCGTCGGCACCAGGGGTCGCACGGTGAAGGTGACGACGCGGCGCGTGACCGTGAGAACGTCCGCCTAAGCCTCGCGGCAACTCCGTGCTGGTCCCTGGTGTGTTGCGCTGCGTTCACGTGCGCCGCTGCTGCGCACCTCCGCGCGGCTCCCCGCACCTCCGCCGCCTCCCCGCGGCGCAGCCCGCCTCCCCGCACCGAAGTCACAGCCTGACGAG